>QZKO01000067.1 GCA_003599505.1 Nitrospiraceae bacterium
AACGCCACGAACCTGCCGTCAGAACTGATTGAAGGGGCGGAGCTCGCGTTATCTCCCTGCGCGCCGTCTGCGGCAACCGATACGCGGGTTGTAGCGGGACCCTGTATCGTATCGTCTCCTCCACCTACGGATACTTCCCCTCCGCTGCCGCAGGACGTCAACATCAACCCAAATAATAAACCGCTTATAATTCTTCCGACTTTCATAAATAACAGGTATTGCCGCCTTCTTTTAATCTCAAAACCATAATACCATTTCGGGGGAAATATTCAAATAATATATTAAGGATCAGCTTTTGAACGTAAAATACACTGCTCCCAGAATGCAGAGGAAGGCGTAAAAATGATTGTAAAGAAAGGTCCATACACAGAAACAGAAGGCAGACAACAACCTCAGCGGTTGCTGTCTGCCTCTTCAATAGCGATATAAGGCTTCAGTTTTATTAACTGAGATGTTTGTTGACCAGCTTGGTCATCTCAAACATCGAAACTTTACTCTTCCCTCCGAATACAGGTTTCAGGTTCGCGTCTGCGTTGATCATCCTCTTGTTTACGGCGTCCTGAAGCTTGTTCTTCTTGATATACACCCAGAGCTTCTTGGTGACTTCCGTCCTTGGAATCGGCTTGCTCCCGACCACGGCTGAAAGGGCCTCGCTGATCTGCATGGGCTTCATAAACGCGGGGTTCGGGGTCCTCTTCTTTTTGACGACCTTCTTTGCTGCGACCTTTTTCTTAACGGTTTTTTTTGCAGCAGTTTTCTTCGCAGGTTTCTTTGCGACTTTCTTTTTTGGCATATCGCCTCCTCCTATATTGGGGTTAGAGTTTTTTAAATTACTTAATAATCTGCACTTTTTTAATATTTTTTTCAACATATTTTTTTTGGCCGCAGAAATCCACGGCCTCATTGACTGTTCCGGAGATTATTCTTTATACTTTTTCATATGCAAAGGAGATGATTGAAAATGTGTGAAACCAACGCGTATATCGAAAAAGACGGCAAGGAAGAGATGTACCTGGAAAATGTCGATATACTGAGACCCGAAGACGGGAAGCTTTACCTCAAAAACCTCTTCGGCGAACAAAAGTTTTTTGAGGGCCGGATAAAAGAGATTTCCCTTCTCAAACACAGGATCATCCTGGAGAAGAAATAGGGACGCATGCATTTCATGCGGTTCATAGTCCAGGCGGAGAATCCCGCGGCCTTCAACATGGCGCTTGATGAGGCCATATCAGAGGCGGTCCGGCGAAAGATATCTCCTCCCACAATCAGACTGTATCAATGGGAGGCCCCATCGGTGACCATCGGGTATTTTCAGAAGATTTCAGACATCAACACCGGATACTGTGAGGAAAAGGGCTGTCCCGTCGTAAGGAGGATAACCGGCGGAAGGGCCATCCTGCATGACGCCGGGCTTACTTACAGTGTTTCGGCATTAAAGAATTCCTTCCCCTTTAAAAACGGGCTGTTCGAGAATTACACGATCATCAGCAACGCGCTCATACGCGGGTTCTCCGCGCTCGGGATAAACGCGCATATGTCATTCTCAAAAAACAGGGCGGACGGCCCCAGGCATCCGGCCTGTTTCAGGTCCGCGTCATACGGAGAAGTGACGGCGGGAGGCAGGAAGGTCATCGGCAGCGCGCAGAAGCGGTTTAATGACGGGTTCCTGCAGCAGGGGGCCATCATGCCGGGCTTCAACCCGGAAAAACTAAGAAATGTTCTGAACGGCTGCAAAGAAGAATATTTTGGGGGCATCGGGGCCCTTAATGACCCCGCAGGGGAAATCTCTTTAAATGATCTGAAACGCTCCCTTAAAGAAGCTTTCGGGACAGAACTACGTGTCAAAATGGTCACTGACGTCCCGAATAAGTTTGAACTAAGCCTGGCTGAAGAGCTTGTTATCAGGAAATACGCAAACCGGGAATGGAATTTCGCGCGGTAGGCTTATATCTCGTAACGCCCCGAAGAGGCCGGATAATTCGTAGCCCTGATATAATACACGACCAGGAAACCCCACGCTACTACACTCAGATAATTTTGTAAAACAGCGCTTATTATGAACAGGACCATGCCCCCGGGAAAAAACGGGGAAACCGATATCTTGAACGCCAATAATACGCCGGCCGACACTATCAATCCGATGAATAAAATTGCCGAAAACAGAAAGGCCATAGGGTTTTTCCTTAAAAACCCGGCCGTCTTTTTCAATGTCACCACAGTCCCCGTCCCTTCAACTGCCGAAACTACCGAGGAGATGAGCATGACGACAAGATAAATAATAAAAGCCGCCGCGCTGAAAACGGCGATGGACATAAGCGCGAAGGACCTGAAGAACACTTCAAATATTGATTCCATCTGCAAAACACCGTGAAGGTCCGAAACAACGGCCCCTCCTGCAATGATAAGCACAGTAAACAACGGCATGAAGACAAGAGACTCGACGGAGACCAGCCGGAACAAACGTAAAAAATTTTCATTTGCCTGCCTGAAAAAAGATGAAAGACTGAATTTCCGCTCCGGGGCGACAGTGGAATTTCTCAGCGTCCCCAGCATGCCGCCTAAAAAATAAATGATTACTATGCAGACGAACAATATATAAGAAATGACCGATATGAGAAAGAATATAACAAGCCCTGTATACCGCGATAAAATTTCATGAGGTTTTTCCACGAAATAAGGAAACAGGTTCTCCGCGTGTATAATGTCAAAGCTCAGATATGACAGGGCGACGGTCACCGGCAGGCCGAGGCAGACAATGAGGCCTATGATGTTGATTACCGTCGCAGCCAGGCGGACAAAAACAAGCTGCATGTTCCTGTTGGCAAGATTAAATGCTTCTTTCAGGTATTCAATCATAACGGTTTGTTAGTTTAGGCGGTCACCGGACAAAAGTCAATTTGAACTTGAAAAACTCATGTATTACCTTTAAAATCTTGCATAATGAGTATTTTGAACGACATCCTGAAAAACAGGAAAGAGGAGCTCCAGTCAGCCAAAAGCTCCCTTCCACTGGCAGAGCTTAAAGCGCGGGTCAAAGACGCCCCTGCCGTGACGTCATTTAAAACCGCCATACAGAGAGAGCAGAACGGCCCCGTAAGACTCATAGCCGAGATAAAAAAGGCTTCCCCGTCCAACGGCCAGATAAGGAAGGATTTCAACTTTTCTGAAATAGTGTCCGTTTACAACAAGAAGGACGTATCAGCAATATCCGTGATAACGGAGGAGCGCTTTTTTTCAGGCAGACTCGATTACCTCGGCAAGGCCAGAAAAAAAACCCTGAAGCCCCTGCTGAGAAAAGATTTTATCATCGATGAATACCAGGTTTATGAATCACGGGCCAATCATGCGGACGCGATATTGCTCATCGTCGCCGCCCTTGAGAAAACGCATCTCGGGGACCTCTTTGACCTGGCAAAATGCCTCTCCCTTGACTGTCTCGTGGAAGTCCATGACTGGAAAGAGCTCGACACCGCGCTTTACTGCGGAGCGGAAATAATCGGCGTAAACAACAGGGACCTGAAGACCCTTAATATAAACCTGAAGACCACATTTGATCTCCTGAGGGACATCCCGGATGACAGGATTGTGGTAAGTGAAAGCGGCATTTACACGAGGCCCGACGTAATGGCGCTTGAGGCGACACGCACAGACGCCATGCTCGTAGGGACCGCGTTTATGAAAGCCGCTGATATCGGGGAAAAGATCGACGAGCTGATGGGGAAAATTATTTAAGGAGAGACCAAAATGAAAGCGATCATCGAAAAGGCGAATGTACTCATCGAATCCCTGCCCTTTATAAAAAAGTTCTTCGGCAAGACCTTTGTCATCAAGTACGGCGGCGCCGCAATGGTGGATGAGGATTTAAAACAGGCCTTTGCCCAGGACGTCGTGCTCCTGAACTTTATCGGCATAAAACCGGTTATAGTCCACGGCGGCGGGCCGAAGATAAACAAGGTCATGGAGCAGATGGGCAAAAAGCCCACCTTTATACACGGCCAGAGGTTTACCGACAGAGAGACAATCGATATTGTCGAAATGGTCCTCGGCGGGCTTATCAACAAGCAGATAGTCTCGCTGATAAACAGCCACGGAGGCCGCTCCATCGGTTTAAGCGGAAAAGACGGAAATCTTATAAAAGCCCGAAAAAAAATAATCAAAAAACTGTCGCCTGAGACCGGCACGCCGGAGATAATCGACCTGGGCCTCGTCGGGGAGGTCGAGAAGGTAGACCCCCGGATTCTTTTTTCCATGGAGCGGGACGGGTTCATACCGGTAATCGCCCCGATCAGCGCCGGTAATAATGAAACCCTCAACATAAACGCCGACTATGTCGCGGGCGCCGTCGCCTCAGCCCTGAAAGCGGAAAAACTGATGCTTCTGACTGATGTGGAGGGGGTCAGGGACAAGAAGGGCAACCTGCTCCCGTCCCTGAGCATTAAGAAGATCAGGGCGCTCATATCAAACGGCGCCATCGCCGGAGGGATGCTGCCGAAGGTGCAGGCCTGCCAGAGCGCCCTTGAAGACGGCGTAAAAAAGGCCCACATTATCGATGGAAGGATTCCCCACGCGCTTCTCCTGGAAATATTCACTGAAAAAGGCATCGGGACGGAGATAGTGAAGTAGTAACGAGTAACGGGTCACTATTCTGATATACTTTAACCATGAATCTTACCGAAAATGCTATCACCGTCTTAAAAACACGTTACCTCCTCAGGGACGAACAGGGGAATATAAGGGAAACCCCGGAAGAGCTGTTCCGCAGGGTCGCGCGCGCCATCGCGTCCGCTGAAGCGCTTTACGGCGGCAACGCCGGAGAATGGGAGGAGAAATATTTCAACGCGATGAGCGACCTGCTCTTTCTGCCGAACACACCCACACTTATTAACGCCGGCAAAGAATCCGGGCAATTAGCGGCATGTTTTGTGCTTCCCGTCGACGATTCAATGAAGAGTATCTTTGATTCCCTGAAAAATGCCGCCCTTATACTCCAGAGCGGCGGCGGCACGGGTTTTTCATTTTCAAAACTGAGGCCTAAGGCCGACATCGTGAAATCAACAGGCGGCATCGCGAGCGGGCCTGTCTCTTTTATGAGGATATACAATACGGCGACGGAGGTCATAAAACAGGGCGGCGCCAGGAGAGGCGCAAACATGGGGATTCTGCGAGTAGACCATCCCGACGTCATTGAGTTCATCAAGATAAAAAGGCATGAAAAAGAGCTCACGAATTTCAATATCTCCATAGCGGTAACGGACGCGTTTATGGAAGCCTTGAGGAAGGACGCCGAATACGATCTGATAAATCCCCGCAGCGGCAGAATTACCGGACACATGAAAGCAACTGAGGTTTTTAAAGAGATTGTCGAGAGCGCCTGGGAGACCGGCGATCCCGGGCTTGTCTTCATCGACAGGATCAACAGGGACAACCCGACGCCCCATATCGGAAGAATCGAAAGCACAAACCCCTGCGGCGAACAGCCCCTTTTGCCTTATGAGGCTTGCGTGCTGGGGTCGATCAACCTGTCGAAGGCGGTAGGGGCAGGCAAGGGGCAAGGGGCAAGGGGCAAGGGAATTGACTGGGACCAATTGGCGTATCTTGTGCGTCTCGGCGTCCGTTTCCTCGACAACGCCATTGACGCAAACACATACCCCGTCCCTGAAATCGGGGAGATGCATAAAGGAAACAGGAAAATAGGTCTCGGGATCATGGGATGGGCCGACATGCTGATAAAGCTCGGCATCAGATACAACACGCCGAAGGCTTACCGCCTCGCCCGCGAGATGATGAGTTTTATCAGAAATAAAGCCCGGGAGACGTCGGCTGAGCTCGCAAGGCAGAGAGGCGCGTTCCCGAATTTCAAAGGCTCCATCTATGATACGCCTGAATTTACCTCGAAAGGCGGCCTGAGAAACGCAACCGCAACTACAATAGCCCCGACAGGCACCCTGTCTATAATCGCAGGCTGTTCAAGCGGCATTGAACCGCTTTTTGCCATTGCTTATAAAAGACTCGTTCTGGAAACGGAGCTTCAGGAAGTACACAGCCTGTTTCTTGAAACCGCGAAACAGAGGGGTTTCTACACCCCTGAGCTTGTCGAAAAGATCGGCATGAAAGGCGACCTGCGGGGATTTAAAGAGGTCCCAAACGATATTAAAAGAATTTTCATAACCGCCCATGAGATTCCGCCTGAAGACCACATAGAAGTCCAGGCGGCCTTCCAGGAATACACGGACAATGCCGTGTCCAAGACCATAAACCTGAAACACCGGGCGTCGAGGGACGATGTTGAACGGGCTTTTCTGCTGGCCTACGAAAAAGGCTGCAAAGGGATAACCGTGTTCAGATACGGCTCAAAGCTGGGGACCCTGGTGAAGACTGATGAAGTGGATTGATAGTTATTCATGATCAGGAAACGCGCCCGGTATTACCAGTCCTTCTTCAACCCCGCCTTCTCCTGGTCGGCCACGACAACAAGGACAAAATTCTCGGGGTCGAGATATTTTTTCGCCATCTGAAGGACGTCTTCTTTAGTTACGCGGTTGATGTAATCCGGATACCTGTCGATATAGTCCATCCCGAGTCCGTAATATTCGACGGCTATGAGGAAGTTCGCGATCCTGGCGCCTGTCTCCAGCCTGAGGGGGAAACTGCCGGTAAGAAACGATTTCGCGTCAGCCAGCTCCGTGTCGGACACCGCTGAGTTCCTGATATCTTCAATCTCATTTAAGATCTCCGCAATCGCGGCATTGGCGGATTCGTTCTTTGTCTGGACGCCTGCCTGAAAAGTCCCTCCATATTTGTTCGCCATAAAAAAACTGTGCACATCATAGGCAAGCCCTTTCTGCTCCCTGATATTCTGCATGAGCCGGGACCCAAACCCTCCCCCACCCAGGATGAAGTTCATAACATGGACAGCGTAATAATCGGGATCGTCCCTGCTGATCCCTGCATGACCGAATATGATATTGGCCTGGGAAAGGTCTTTGTCTACCGTGATAATCTTTCTTTTCCTGACGGGTTCGTATTTCCGAGGCACGGACGTTTGAAGGCTCTTTGAATTCCAGCCGGAGAAATACTCTTTGAGCATGGCGCTAATTTCATCAGGAGTTATGTCGCCTACGACAGACATAATCGCGTTATCGGGAGCATAATAAGCGGAATGGAAACGCACGATGTCGTCCCTGTTAATTCTGTCAAGTGAGTCAGACGTCCCGGTGATCAGCCTTCCGTATGGATGGGAACCGAATACCGCCTTGCTGAACTCTCTTGAGGCGACAAAGCCCGGGGACTCTTCCTGCGCCTTTAAACCGCCCTTGATCCGTTCTCTTTTCTTGTTCAGCTCATCCTCAGGAAAAGACGGGTTGAGGATTATATCCGAAAGCAGGTCGAACCCCAGGTCCAAATCCTTCTTAAGAACAGAGAGCGAAACCGTAACATAGTCGTCTCCGCCCGACGCGCCGATTGCCGCCCCGACAAAATCCGCTTCTTCGCTTATCTGTACAGAGGTCCTCCTGCCGGTCCCTGAGGCAAGGAGCTCGGCAGTCAGGTTGGCGAGCCCGGCCTTTTCTTCCGGTTCGATGATGCTTCCGGCTTTAATCCCGACCGAAACTTTGACAATCGGGAGGTTATGTCTCTCAACAACCAGGAGCGTCAGCCCGTTCTCAAGTACAGACCTTTGAATATCAAGGGCGTGGGCGTCAGCAGACAGTAAACAGTAAACAGTGAACAGCAATAAAACACTGACGAGTAACGGGTAACGGGTAACGGGTCTTTTTCTTGATTTCTCATTTCTCACTTCTCACTTCTCACTTTCACAGGCACCAATATCCCGACTGTCCTTTTATCCTCAACAAGGTATTTCTGCGCGACTCTCCGGACGTCCTGCGGCGTTACCCTTCTTATCCCTTCAAAATATTTGTCTTTCAGCTCCCACCCTCCCAACATTTCAAACATCGCGATAACCTGCGCCTGAAAGAAAAGTGAATCCTGTCCCATGATAAAGCCGGCTTCAATCCGGTTCTTTGCCTTTTGCACCTCCCGCTCATCCGGCGGCTCTTTCTTTATCTTCTCCACTTCCTCATAGAGGGCCTTTTCAACCTCTTCTATCGATTTCCCCGGAAGCGCCGTTGCGTCGAGATAAAACAGGGAGGGATATTTCTCCAGGCTGCTGTATGACGCGTCGGCTGAAAGGGCGATCCTTTTTTCATCGACCAGGCTCCTGTAGGTTCTCGAACTCCTGCCTCCGGCCAGAACGCCGGCAAGCACTTCGAGGGCATAGCTGTCTTCACTGGAAATATTGGGAGCTTTATACGAGGAAAGGACATACGGCAGCTCCGCTTCTTTCCTGACATACAGCCTTCTTTCTCCGGACTGTTCCGGCTCCCCTATGTCGGGGTCCCGTATCTCACCGCCTGCCGGCATGCTCCCGAATTCAGCCCTGATCTTTTCTATCACGTAACCGGCATCGATATTTCCCGCAACGACTATCATCGCGTTGTTCGGAGCATAGTATTTTTTGTAATATGCATAGAGGTCGTCCCTCGTTATTCTCTTCAGGTCCTCCATCCACCCGATGACCGGCCAGCGGTATGGAATATTCCTGAACGCCGTCGACATGACCTCTTCGTATACAAGGCTCTGCGGGTCGTCATCATAACGCATCCTCCGCTCCTCCATGACAACGTCCCTTTCTGAAAGTGTCTCTTCCGGGTCCATAAGCAGGTTCCGCATCCTGTCGGCCTCAAGCTCTATGGAGAGGTAGAGTTTGTCCGGAGCAAGTTTCTGGTGATAAAATACATAATCCCTGCTTGTCCCGGCATTATCAACCCCCCCTGCCCTGCTGATAAGCTTTGAAAACACCTTCGGGCCGTATTTGGGCGTGCCCTTGAACATCATGTGTTCGAGAAGGTGGCTTAGCCCGGTCTTTCCCACCTGCTCATGTATCGAGCCGGCGTTGTACCATATCTGAAAAACAGCCAGGGGGGCATTCGGGTCTTTCAGGACAAAGACCTTGAGCCCGTTTGGAAGCGTTTCCTCGTAAAGCGCCCCGTTTTTCTCAGTGGTAACATTCTTTACTGTATGGGCGCAGCCTGAAATAAATAAATACAACAGCAATATTACAGAGATATATTTGTTCATCGCGATTTTAAATACTACCAAAGATAAGAATTGAGGTCAATCAGGTATGGCTTTTATGATATAATAACCAAAACGCGTTCAGACTGCTCAATAGGTTCAGGCGGCTCAAACGGCCCAGGCCTTTTCTCAGCATGAAAACAATCAATAATTTTTTTTACATAACCATAATATGGCTTTCATTCATTCCCTTTATGTACGCCTGTACTGAAAACAGGCGCGATGAATCATCAGGGGACAAGACATCGGTTGCGGAATTGATGGCGTCAATGAACATCCGGCCCGTAACCAAACCGGCCAAAGCCCCTGATTTCGAGCTCTTCTCGGTGACAGGCGAAAAAACAACCCTGAGCCGGCACCACGGGAAAGTGGTCCTGCTTAGTTTCTGGACGACGTGGTGACCGTGGTGCAGGAAGGAGTTGCCTTCCCTGGAAAGTCTCAACCGGCATTTTAAAAATAAGGATTTTGTGGTCCTTGGAATTGATATACAGGAAGACAGAGACACTGTCATGAGATATGTCCGGGAACACGGGCTCTCCTATCATAATCTCCTTGATGAAACAGGAGAAGTGAGCGCGAGCTACGGCGTCCGCTCCACCCCCGTAAAGTTCATAATCGATGCCGACGGCAATGTGGCCGGCGTCGCGCTCGGCTACAGAGAGTGGGATGGGGAAGAAATGAAGTCCCTTATCCGGAAGTTGATGGAGACCGGTTAATATATCGACCTGACCCTGCCGGTCCCGCGGTCGAAAATGATAGTATCAACCATCCCCTTGTTATCATATATCCTGGCTCTTATAAACTGCTTCCCGGTTTTTTCGATCTCAACGGCCAGTCCTTTTTTCCTGTAATAGTCTTTCAAGGCTTTTTCCGAGTCATAACCGGTCATTATGGTCTGACAGGTCCCGTATTTTCCGCACTGAGGGCAAAAATCTCCATAAGGAGTGACGGACTTTTCCTGGGGCCAGGCAGGGACTTCAAAAACAATCAGGGCCAGCAACGATATAATTCCTATAGGAAAAATTACATACCTCATTTTCCAACCTTCATACAACTCTTATACAATAACAAAAATAACAAAACATATTGAAGAAAATGTGAATTCACTTTTTGCTTTTAAAATGAAACGGTAAATTTTGCGCCTTTGCCGGGACTGCTCTCAACTTCCACCTTCCCTCCCATTACCCCGGCAAGCTCCTTTACGATAGCGAGTCCCAGCCCCTTCCCTCCCGATTCCTCATCCTTGTAAAACCTGTCGAAAATTTTTGAAACGTTCCGCTGTTCAATCCCTTTTCCGGTGTCTTCAACGGATATCAGGAACCCTTCACCGTAATCAGACGCGTTTTTGTCCCACCTGACGGTAATCCCGCCTGAACCTGTATATTTAAAAGCATTGGTAAGGAGGTTTTTTAAAATTATATGAAGTTTCTCAGGATACGTTTTTACAGTAAGAGGAGGTCCGTCGGTCACTAAAAAAAGCCCCTTTTCTTCTATAAGCTTCTTCATGCCCCCGGCCGCTGTTTCGACAAAATCCCTCAGATTGACCTCTTCCATCTCCCCTCTCCTGAAAAAACTCGCCTCGGCCCGCGTAATATCTTCAATCCCTTCAACAAGGGAGATCATCCTCCGGACTTCCGCATTTATGTTATTCAATACCTCTCGCGGATCGGAGATCACCCCGTCTTCAACCGCCTCGAGGTTCCCTCTTATTATTGTCAGCGGCGTTCTCAGTTCATGGGTAATATTGGAAGTCAGGTGCTTTCTCAGAAGGTCTTCTCTTTTCAGCGCCTCAGCCATATAATAAAACGTTTCCGTGAGCCTGTCTATCTCGTCTTTATATCTGCGGTGAGGTCCGGGTTTCTGGACGGCAAAATCACCCCTTGCTATCTTTTCCGCTTCAGACGTAAGACGTCTTACCGGGCTGGAAAGGAACATGGTAAACAACATTGATAATATAACGGCCCCGCCGCCCGCGATAATAAAAGACGTGATCAGAAACTCCCTCCCTCTTCTTCTGAAAACCTCTTCCTTGAGAGGAAGCTGTCCGATCCGTTCAAGGGGTCTTATATACAGCTTGCCTATCTCCCTGCCTTCGACATAGAGGGGATACCACGCGAACCCGCCCCTTCCAGACGGCAGTTTGAGAAACGCGTGCATTCTGCGCAGCATATAGGAATCCATTGAAAAAATAACGTCCGCGGAAGACATTATCCTGTTCTCCGAAGCGTCTTCAATATATGTCTCGAAACCGAGCATCAATCCCCAGTGGAGCGTCTCGTGAAGTGTTCCGTGGTCCCACGCGCCTTTTTTGTAGCTCCCTTCAATCGAGGCCAGAAGCCAGTATATCTGATCTTCTTTCGTCCCCTTTATAAAACCATCAAAATCCCTCATGATAAGTCTTTCAAAGACAACGTTCGAAAGCAGGGCGAGGAAGATAATAAATATGAACGCGAAGAAAAGTTTAGTCCTCATCCGGCCGGCCGATAAATCTGTATCCCATCCCGTAAACCGTCTTGATATATGACGGGTTTCTCGGGTCTTCCTCGATCTTGTGGCGGATGTTCTTGATGTGGGCGTCGATCGTCCTGTCGTATCCTTCGAAATCGTATCCGAGGATGATATTGACAAGCTGGAGTCTTGAAAAGACCTGCTCCGGACGCTCCGCGAGGCACTGCAGCAGTTTGAATTCCGTTGGGGTAAAGACTACGGGAGAGCCGTCCTTTTTTACTTCAAAGCGCGAAGAGTCGATAACGAGGTCCCCTTTATTGAAACTGACGCTCTGCCTGACTCCTTTCACTCTCCTCAGCAGCGCCTTCACCCTTGCCGCAAGTTCTCTCGGGCTGAAGGGTTTTACCATATAATCATCGGCGCCTATGCCGAGCCCTTTTATCCTTTCTTCCTCTTCACTCTTCGCGGTCAGCATAATGATGGGTATATCCGAATCCTTGCGGATCGTCCTGCAAATGTCCTCCCCGTCCATATCCGGGAGCATAAGGTCAAGGATGATCAGGTCGAACCTGTTTTTCAGGGCGGAGACAGCCTGTTGCCCGGTCGGCGCCTCCGTTACGCTGAAACCGTCTTTTTCAAGGTAAGCCTTCACGATATCGGCAATTTTCTTCTCATCCTCGACAACAAGTATCCTGCCGTTGTTCATGGTAAAATGATAACACAAATAAAGAGCCTACAGCTAATAGCCGACAGCTTTCAGCTAATACTGAAAAGATTGCTTCGTCCCGAAGTATCGGGATTCGCAATGACAAGTATTTTGCTTTTCTCTGTGCCCTCTGTGGTTAACGACTCTTTATCCTTGCCAATAAAAAATCAAAAATGTTAGGCTTCTATACGATGGGGATTCGGGAAAATCTCGCAGCGGTCCGGGAAAAGATTTTCAAAGCTGCTGCCAGGGCGGGCAGGAATCCTCAGGACATCAAACTTGTAGCGGTCACGAAGACCATTGAGTTACCGGAGATTATCGAAGCCGCAAAAACCGGGGTAACGATTTTTGGAGAGAACAGGGTGCAGGAAGCGAAAGAAAAGATCACAGAATTCAGAGCACAGAACACAGACTTGAAAATCGAATGGCATCTGATAGGACATTTACAGAAAAACAAGACAAAATATGCGGTCGGTTTATTCGATCTTATTCAGACTATCGACTCTCCGGGACTTGCGGAGGAAGTCAATAAACAGGCGGAAAAGGCGGGAAAAACGCAAAGGGCGCTTATGCAGGTAAAAATTTCTGAAGAAGCGACAAAGCACGGGGTCCCGGAGAAAGATATGATGGAACTGGCTTACCGTATCTCAGGGATGAACAACCTCAAGCTGGAAGGGTTGATGACGATGACGCCCTATTTTGAGGACGCGGAAAAAGCAAGACCTTATTTTGAGAGGTTAAGGGAAATAAGAGATGAAGCTGAAAAAAGAGGATTTAAGCTGCCTGAACTCTCAATGGGCATGTCGCACGATTTCGATATCGCGGTTGAGGAAGGCGCGACAATGGTGAGGGTCGGGACAGCGATATTCGGAGAGAGGGGATAATGAAAACAGGCTTCATAGGCGGCGGGAACATGGCGGAAGCGTTGATCAAAGGGGCAAAGGGAAAAATCCTGGTTTCGGAACCCCGTGAGGACAGAAGACAGTATCTTGAGAAGACATACGACGTTGAAACAACTCTGTCGAATATGGAAGTCGCGAACTCCTGCGACATAATCATACTTGCGGTGAAGCCGCAGAATATGGAAACCGTGCTTGATGAAATCAGCCCTGCTGTTACTGAAGGAAAAACCGTAGTGTCGATTGCGGCGGGCGTCACTCTCGGATATCTCTCTTCCAGGCTCAAAACAAAGAGGCTGGTCAGGGTCATGCCGAATACCCCGGCTCTGGTCCGGGAGGGCATGACGGTCATGTCTTTATGCGAATGTTTTTCCGACGACGCCGTTTCAGCCATAAGAGAAATTTTCATGTCTGTCGGAGAGCTCGTCGTCCTGCCGGAAAAATACATGGACGCGGTAACCGCGCTCTCGGGGAGCGGCCCCGCGTTCATCGCCTTATTTATTGAAGCAATGACGGAAGCAGGGACAAAATTAGGGCTTGATGAGGATATCGCGTCAACCCTCGCCGTGCAAACCGCCATCGGCACAGCAGGTCTTTTGAAAACGGGCTTGACTCCGGCAAAACTCAGGGAAATGGTGACGTCCCCCGGCGGAACAACCGCCGCGGGTTTAAGTGTATTCCGGGAAAAGCGGCTTAATGATATTGTGTCTGCGGCATTGACCTCGGCCAGAAACAGGGCTGGGGAACTGGGAAGGAGGGATTGATATGTTTATATTCGGCAATTTTTTCACGGCAATCGGACATATCCTGAATACGGTATTGACCGTGTACATGTGGATAATCATAATCTCGGCGCTTTTGACATGGGTAAATCCGGACCCTTACAACCCTATCGTCAGATTTCTGTATTCCGTAACAGACCCGGTGCTCAGACAGATAAGGAAGAGAATAGGCATAACCATGGGCATAGATATTTCACCCATGATTGTAATTCTTATCATCCTGTTCATTAAATATTTTATCGTGGCGTCCCTGTTCGACATGGGGGCGAAGATGAGATAAAAAAGGGACCCTATTATATTGGCATTAATGTGAACTTAAATATAAAATGTTACATACTGAGGAGGTAGTATTATGCGTATAACGCCGCTTGATATTCAGCAAAAGCAGTTCGCGACAAAATTCAGGGGTTTTGATATGGAAGAAGTCGATTCCTTCCTTGAGCTCATACGGGAAGAAATGGAGGAGCTTCTGCGGGAAAACGCCAACCTGAGAGAAGAGTCAAAGCGATATGAAAAGCAGTTAAAGGAATATAAAAATATTGAGACCACGCTGAAAGACACCCTTATCAGCACACAGCAAATGGTCGAGGAATACAGAAGCACCGCGAAAAAAGACGCCGACCTTATCATTAAAGAGGCCGGGCTGAAGACTGAAGAAATGATCAGGGCCGCGCAGGAGAAAGTTGTAAAGATCCATGAAGATATAACCGACCTGAAAGGCATAAGGAGGCATTTCAAGGAGGAGCTGAAAAGGTTGATCGAAAGTCACATGAGGATGCTTGAATTCGACAAGGAACGGGAAGCGGAAGCGCCGAATGAAGTATAAAACGCTGAAGGGCCTGCAGGACATCCTGCCTCCGGATATCTCTGTCTGGCAGCACATTGAAGCGGCCGCGAGGGGTATTTTCAGGGCTTACGGTTATCAGGAAATCAGGCTGCCGATACTTGAAGCCACGGATATTTTCATCAGGAGCATAGGCGAAACATCCGACATTGTGGAAAAAGAGATGTATACCTTCCCGGACAAAGGCGGCCGCAGCGTAACCATGCGTCCTGAAGGCACGGCGCCTTTTGTCAGGGCCTATGTCGAGCACCACCTTTATAATAACCCGTCGCCCCAGAAGTATTATTATATGGGACCCATGTTCCGTTATGAAAGACCCCAGGCTTACAGGTACAGGCAATTCTGCCAGATCGGCGCCGAGGCGATGGGCGTTGAAGACCCGAAACTCGACGCGGAAGTCATTTCAATGCTCGCAAAAATTCTTGCCGTGATCGGGCTCGAACGACTCAACTTTGAGATAACATCCATCGGCTGCAAAAATTGCAGGCCTTCTTACCGTGAGGCCCTGAAAGTT
Source organism: Nitrospiraceae bacterium (assembly GCA_003599505.1). Taxonomy (GTDB): domain Bacteria; phylum Nitrospirota; class Thermodesulfovibrionia; order UBA6902; family UBA6902; genus SURF-23. The sequence goes on from QZKO01000067.1 coordinate 15,329, forward strand.
TTTCTGCGCGGCAGGTTAAGCAGCTTTTGCGGCGACTGTCAGAGGAGATTCGATTCCAATCCCCTGCGGGTATTGGACTGCAAAGTCCCGGAATGCATCAGCGCCAGACAGGGCTCGCCTCCTGTTATCGAATATCTTTGCGCTGATTGTAAAACACATTTTGAAGGTCTGGAACACAATCTCAACCTCCTGGGAGTTCCGCATACGGTAAACCCCAATCTCGTCAGGGGCCTTGACTACTACACGAAGACGGCGTTTGAAGTATCCAGCGAATCCCTCGGCGCGCAGAAGGCAGTGGCGGCGGGAGGACGATATGACGGGCTCGTTGACGAGTTCGGCGGGCCTCCGACACCCGGCATCGGTTTCGCCCTGGGAATGGAAAGGATCATCCCTCTTGTTAAAGACTCCCTTAAACCGTCCGGAGGACCCGACCTTTTTATTTGCTGCATGGGACGGGAAGCGTCTGAAGAAGCGCTGTCACTGGCTGAACAGTTGAGGACAAGAGGACTTTGGGTTGAAATAAATTATGACAACGCGTCCCTCAAGAGCCAGATGCGGAAGGCAAACCGCATGGGCGCTGAAAATATTTTCGTTATCGGGGAAGATGAGCTCAAAAATAAACAGGGCGTCCTGAAGAACATGACTGATAAAAGTGAAATAAACATTAATCTCTTATCTGATGAATTTATCAAAGCAATGAAGAAAGAAAAATGAATTTTTTTTGAGCATGAAAACTACTTTCCTGAAAGATTGCACCGGCGTTGTCCTCGCGGGCGGAGAGAACAGGAGGATGCCTGTATTAAAGGGGTTCATCGAGGTCGGGGGGACGAAGATAATCGAGCGCAACCTCGGCATACTGAAGCGCCTTTTCTCCGAAGTATTCATCATTACCAACCAGCCTGAGCTTTATTCATATCCCGGGGTCCCGATGTTCGGCGACATATACAATGTGCGCGGACCGATGTCGGGCATATTCACCGCGCTTGTCAATGCCTCGAATAAATGGATTTTTGTGTGCGCCTGCGACATGCCGTTTATAAATACAGAACTTGTCCGGTATATGGCCTCAAAGAGAGAAGGTTTCGACATTGTGGCTCCAAGACGGGACAGGGACCGGGCCGAGCCGCTTTTTGCATTTTATTCCAATAATGTTTTAATATCATTTGAGAAGCTTCTTCTTGAAGGAAACAGAGGAATAACTGATTTTTTACTTAAACACGATAAAAGGGTAAAATATATAACACCGGATGAAATAAAAAGATCAGACCCTGATTTAAGGTCTTTTATTAACCTTAATACTCCTGAAGATGTTGATCTGCATCTGGATTTTCAGGACAGGTTAAAATTCAAAAAAGGCTTACAAAGGAGGTAAAATGTTCGGACTTGGGACAACTGAGCTAATAGTAATTTTGGTAATTGTAATAATACTTTTCGGCTCTACCAGACTACCGCAGATCGGCAAAGGGATAGGGGAAGCTATACGAAATTTCAAAAAATCGACTTCCACGCACGATGAAATCGATGTGACGCCCAAAGCGGAAAAAACGGAAAGCACCGAGGCAGGCAAAGAAAGCAAATCCTAAGGTGAATTTGCAGAACGCCTTTGCCGAGATCGACCTCGAAGCGCTTTCGCATAACCTGGGGGTCGTCAAAAAAAAAACCGGCAACAAGAAGATTATAGCCGTCGTAAAGGCAAACGCCTACGGTCACGGCGCCGTAGAAATTTCCAGGCGCCTGATTAAAAACGGCGTATCTTTCCTGGGAGTAGCGTTTACCGGAGAAGCAGTACAGCTCCGCGAGGCTGGAATCGAAGTCCCGATACTTGTCTTTTTCAACAGAGACACTGTCGAAGAATGCCTCCATTACAACCTCACCCCTGTAATTTTCGATTACGGTTCCGCGAAGAAATTCTCCACAGCAGCCCGCAGGCTTGACCGGAGACAGGCAATACACATCAAAGTGGATACAGGCATGGGACGCATAGGTTTCAGCCCGGATAAGGCGAGAACGGAAATCCCCAGGATCGCGGCTTTAAAAAACATATATATTGAAGGGCTCATGAGCCATTTCTCGGACGCCGGCCTTCAGTCTAAAGATTTTGCCGGTCGGCAGTTGCACGATTTCCTTTTACTCAGAAAAGAACTGCGAAAGAAAAAAATAATTTTCAAATACGCTCATATCGCCAACAGCGCCGCGGTGTTGAATATGCCCGGCGCCCATCTCAATATGGTCAGGCCGGGCCTCATGCTTTACGGTTACGGAGATGAAAAACTGAGACCCGCGCTGAGCCTGAAAAGCAGGATCCTCATGATAAAAAAAGTCCCTGCGGGAACGCCGGTCAGCTACGGCAGGACATTCATCACGAACAGGAAAAGCATCATCGCTACAATCCCCGTCGGTTATGCCGACGGATACAGCAGGAAGCTTTCAAATCAGGGAGAAGCGCTCATCAACGGGAGACGCGCGCCGGTCCTCGGCAGGGTCTGCATGGATACTATCATGGTCGATATTACAGACATCCCCGGCGTAAAAGAAGATTCAGAAGTCGCGCTGATAGGCAGCCAGGGAAAAGAAAAAATCACCGCGGCGGATATCGCGGAGAAGACCGGCACCATCCCTTATGAAGTCCTTACATCGATAGGACAACGGGTGAGACGGGTGTACAAATAAGGTCTTTTATTTCCTTGCAAGCCCTGTCTTCCTCGCGGCCCCGGCCACCGCGTGAGCAACCGCAGAAACCACCCTTTTATCAAAACAACCGGGTATGATGTAGTCTTCATGTAATTCGTCATCTTTCAGTATATGGGCTATGGCTTCTGCCGCGGCAAGCTTGATATCTTCATTAAAACCCAGCGCCCTGACATCCAGCAGGCCACGGAATATGCCGGGAAATCCCAGCATATTGTTTATCTGGTTCGGATAATCGGACCTGCCGGTCGCAAGCACCCTTACGATAGGGAGCGCTTCTTCAGGCGCTATTTCCGGGTCAGGATTTGCAAGCGCGAAGACAACAGGATCTTTTGACATGCCCCTGATATCATCGGGTGTTATGATATCGGGAGCTGAAAGGCCTATGAAGGCATCGGCCCCTTTCATGGCATCGGATATGCTCCCACGGGTCCCGCGCGGATTGGTTATTTTCGCAAGCTCCCTTTTATAGTGGTCCATGCCCCGCCTTCTCCCTTTGTAAATGGCGCCGTATCTGTCGCAGACTGTGACGTCCTTAACCCCGGAAGACAGAATAATTTTTGCCGCCGCCGAACCCGCGGCGCCGGCTCCGGCCACGACAACCCTGAACTTCCTGATGTCCTTTTTTAAAAGCCTTGCGACATTTATGAGGGCGGCAAGCACAACCACTGCTGTCCCGTGCTGGTCATCGTGAATAACCGGGATGTCGAGCTCTTTTCGAAGCCGGGTTTCTATTTCAAAGCACCGGGGCGCGGATATATCCTCAAGGTTTATACCGCCGAAGGCAGGCGAAATATTTATTACGGTATTTATAATTTCTTCGGAAACCCTGGTCCCGAGGGCTATGGGGAACGCGTCAATCCCTGCAAATTCCCTGAAGATCATCGCCTTGCCTTCCATGACGGGCATCGCGGCTTCCGGCCCGATATCGCCGAGACCGAGCACGGCGGTGCCGTCAGTCACGACCGCGACAGAGTTGCCCTTTATGGTATAGCGGTACGCGTGCTCTCTGTGTTCATGGATGTCCCTGCAAATCCTTGCCACCCCGGGAGTATATACTTTTGAAAGCTCCTCCCTGCCTCTGAGAGGGACCTTGTTGCGGATCTCTATTTTTCCGCCCTCATGGGCTGAGAACGTCCGGTCCATGACCCTGAGGACTTTGATCCCCTCTACGCTCCGGATGGAATTTACGATCTCCTTTTCATGGGTCTCGTCACGCGCGTTGACAGTGATATCCCTGATTATCTTCCCCCTTTCAACACGTACGATATCGATGGCGCCCAGGTCCCCTCCGGCCCGGCTGATCGCGTCCGCGATCCCTGAAAACATGCCGACCCGGTTTTCAATTTCTACCCTTACGGTTATGCTGTAGCTCGGACTCGGGATACGCGTCATGTAATCAGTTTATCACAAACTTCCTGCACCGACAGAATCCGCGCTTATCTCTTTGAGGAGGGTTATTTTCGTGCCTTCCGCGACGCTCTCTGACGTCAGGCCGTCAAGATACGCCCTGAGACGTGTCCGGTCCGCGTCCGTTAAAACAATGTTTACGTAAGGGATTGTTATCTCGGCGTAAAAGATGTTCTCCCTGAGCTGAAATTTCAGAAAATAATTTTCTATGCCGCGTCCCGGGCCGTCTATTACATTGCCGAACAAATCAGCGAACGCGATCTGCAATTGTCCGGTAATCCCGGAAGGGATGTTGAAATTCAGGGCAATGTACTCTATCGTTTTGACTGCCACAAATTCCGCTTTTGAAGTAGCCGGGATATTCAGGGTGAAAGAGGGAGGCTCAGGCTTCGCGTGCACGCGTTTGTCGCCTGTAAGGGTCTCCTTGATCCTGCTCCAGGGCTCCAGCCCGACTTCCTTCAGATAGAGTCCCTTTATAATATCAACCATGATACTGTCATCAGCGACTTCAAACGTACTGAATCCCGTCTCAACGATGCCGGACTCACGAAACAGCTCAATTGACTGTTCCATTTCTTCCCGGCTGACGGACATCTCATCCGCAAGGCCGGGTAACGCGGCATCCGGCGCTTTTTTACAGAGCTGGTAAAGAAACCCGAGTGAAGGTTTTCTCTGGTTGAACCGGGGGACATGTGTCTTTAAAAGCGAGAGCCAGTATTTAAACGTCTTGCCTTTTGTAAGCTCGCTCAGATATACAAGCCAGAAGTTATCTTCCGAAAGCGCTCCGGAAGACTGGCGGGCGGCCTGCGCGAAGTTCCTGATATAATAGGGAGACCCCCCGAACAGGTCGATGAAGTCGGACAACTCTATTCTGACGTCCAGGCCGTACGTTTCGCAGAGCGCCTTAAAATATTTTGCGGCGTCGTCACGCGCCAGCCCTGACAGATTGAACAGCTCAAGATATTCTCCGAATAATGTATCTTCAAAAAACATCCTGTTCAGCTCCGCCTGGTTGCCGGAAAAGATATGGGGGGTATGGCCGGATTTCACCGGGGTCTCAAAGAGCATCCAGAAGTCCCTGTTATCGCCGACCGCGTTTATTTCACAGAACTTTTTCATCTTGTGGAAATCATCCAGCAAGACAATCACAGGGACGCCGGTAAGCAGATAACTCCGGTAGGGGGCCAGGATAGTCGACAGGAAAAGGTTCAGCGGGTCGCTGCTTTTCCTCGCCTGCTCGTAATCATCCGCGATGTCGATGATCCACCGCACTCCGGACTCTTTCGCGAGCTCCATGACATCCTCGAAAGAGTAGACGCAGGCTTCTATCATCGAGATATCTTTTTTCAGGAAGGCAAGACTCTGCACGATGAAGGAACAGAAATAGTCCTTTGAAAAATGCTCTAAGGATGTCAGCGAGGTCCTTACCGTGTAGAAAAAAGGGACGGCGTTATTCTGCCTGCTGAAATAATGATAAAAGACCTGCCTGAGAAGCTCCGTCTTGCCGATCCCGCTCCTTCCGGACAGAAAAATACCCGCCGCGTCGCCTGATTTCGCCTCTGAATGGATATTCCCGAGGACCTCAAGCTCCCGGTCCCTTCCTGTAAAATTTTTCATGATAAAATGTGACGGCATGGCTCACAGGTAAACTACCTTGTTTCCACCCCCTTTTTTGGCAAGGTAAAGGGCCTGGTCCGTCTTTTCAAGGAGCTCTCCGACTGACGTAGCGTCATCGGGAAACGTGGTCAGGCCCATGCTGACAGTCAGCGGCATTTCAAACTGCTCCTGCTGGAAGGACCTGTCGATCTTCTCCTTCAGCCGGTTCGTGATATGGATCGCGTCGTCTTTTGTGGTCTGGGGGAATATGGCCACAAATTCATCGCCGCCGAATCTCGCGGCGATATCGACATTCCTGAGCGATTTTTCCATAACTGTGGCAAGGGCCTTTATCAGTTTGTCGCCTGAAATGTGACCGTACGTGTCGTTGTAGTCCTTGAACCTGTCCAGGTCCAGCATTATGAAACTGAAAGGATGTTTGTACCTGTTGTACCGCGTAATTTCTTCGGAAAGCCTGTGGTTCAGATGCCGGCGGTTATATATGCCTGTCAAGGGGTCCGTTATCGACAACTGCCTGAGCTCCTCCGTCTGTTTGTACAGGAGATTCCTCTCAACCGCGACAGCGGCGCTGTTGACGAAAGACTGTAATATTCTCAAGTCCTCTTCCGTAAAGAGGGCCCCTTTTGCCTTGTCGGACATATTCAGCACCCCCGTGACCCTGCTGTCGATCTTCAGTAAAATACTCATGAAAGATTTAGTCCTGTAGCGCTGTCTGTTTTCCCGCCTCGTGCGCGGGTCTTTCTCGATATCGTTAACAAGGAGAGGCTCTCCGCTGTCAATGACTATTCCGGCGATGCTGTCTTCCTTCCTGAGTCTCATCTTCTCCTGCACGGTGTCGTCCCGGCTCTTTTTTGCCTCCACTACCAGCTCGGATGTTTCGCTGTCCAGCAGCATCAGGGAGCCCTGTTCAGCGTTTAAAAGCTGCATGGATTTTTCCACCAGGGTGTGAAAGAGGCTTTCTTCAGATAAAGCGGATGTCAGGGAGCTCGAAAAATCCATAAAAAAATCAAAACGCTCATCAGCTTTTTTCAGACTGCCTGCGTTCTCGCGCAGATTCCTGTTTTCAAAGTTAAGATGTAAATGGTCCGTGTAAGCGTTCATTATTTTTACGTCTTCACGGGTCAATTCCCGGTCAAAAATCCCGATCACTGTCTCTATCTGTCCGCCCGAAAAGACCGGGAAGAAATAAAATGACTCCATTCTCAGAAGAAGGCTTTCGGACACGGGAATTTTTAAATTGAAAGAAGAGATAAACGCCTGCGTTTGACGCATTTCATTGAAAAGAGGATGTTCCCCGTCGAGATAAAAATCCAGAAAGTCATCTCTGTACCGGCCGGCGCTGTACACGCTTTCGTATACGCGGGTTTTATGGTTAAAGACCATCAGCGCCGCGGACACAGGACCGAATATAAATTCCATGGTATCCAGCAGATATCTGTACAGCAGCTCGGTATTTCTGGACAGGGTCCTGAACGTATTACTGTCGAACAGGGATGTCATGCGAAAAAATTTCTCTTCAATCCTGTTTTTTTCTTCATAACTGATTAAAAACCGGTTGATCGCAAGACAGGCATATTGGGCGACAGCCTCCGCATTATCCGTGCCGGTAAAGTTTAAAGGCGTTTGAACGGGCAACTGAGGGAGATTGTATGTCTTGACAATCCTCAGAAATTCAAGAAGGTCTTCATACGAAGCGAATCCACCCTTTCCGATTACACAGGCCCTCTCTCCAAACCGCTCGAGCACGAAGCTGAAAAACGTTAATCCCGCCCTGCACTTTTGGGTCTGCGGCTCGTTTACCTTCAAATACTTCAAGGTCGACCTTGCGCAAAAATCGGGACATTGAATGTCTTCCACCCGTGACGTCCTGATAAAATTACAGAGGGGGGTCTCAGTTGTAGCGCACAACAGGGCCCCTTCTTCGCTGTATATTTGCATTTCAAAATTTATTGTGCCGGCAAGTGCATTGAAATAATCCATCCACTCATTTGATGTAAAAAAATGTGATATCGTTACCATACTCACTAATTCCTGTGATAATTCTATTTAAAGAACTATCTAATATATCACTCTTGAACTCTCTGTTATATCATGGTTTTTAAACATATCACTTCAATCCAGAAAGATTAAATATCAGATTCCTTAATCATACCTATGCAAAAAAACAGCCAGTTTGAAACTAATTGAAATTGTTAAATTCTATAATTATATTATATGTAAATATGTAAACAATGTCGACATAATAAATTATTTTATGATAGTAATGTAATGATTCTTATGAAAATTAAATGACTTAGCTTTGTTAATTTATTTTACAAATGGCGATTAAAAACGAAATGCAAGAATACCCGGGACCCGATGATCTGCCATGGAAAGAATCAGAATAACATTTCAAAATTTAAAAAATCAACGTTGGCGTTGTCCCGCCGGGTCCCGCCTCAGCTCGGTCTTTTTTATTTTCCCTGTGGCGGTCTTTTGAAACGACTCAACAAATACGATCTTCCTTGGAATTTTAAATTGCGCGAGTCGTCCCTTCATGTAATTTCTTATATCTTCCTGTTCGACAACCGCGTTCTCCTTTTTCCTGACAAAAAGCACGGTAATCTCCGACCCCTTCCCGTCAGGGATTCCTACCATCGCGCATTCTTCAACACATGGATGCTTCATCACCAAATCTTCCGTCTCTCTCGGATACACGTTCATCCCGTCGACAATAATAAGATCTTTCTTCCTGTCGACAACATATATGTATCCGTCGCCGTCGGTCTTCGCAAGGTCCCCGGTATAAAGCCAGCCGTCCTTTAACACCGCCTCAGTCTCTTCCTTTCTGTTGAAATATCCCTTCATCACATTAGGTCCTCTGACAATCAGCTCGCCGACTTCCCCATGAGAAAGCATATCCCCGGCCTCTCCGATAACCGCAACCTCAATCCCCGGAAGGGGCGGGCCGACTGAGCCCGGTTTTCTTACGCCTTTCAGCGGATTCACCGCGACGACCGGAGAGGCCTCGGTCAGGCCGTAGCCCTCGATCAGCGGCACACCAAAGCGTTTCTCAAACGCATGCAAGGTATCTTCAGGCAGGGCGGCGGCGCCTGATACACACGCCCTGATCTTTATAAGGGACCTGAAAAGGAGACCCGGAAGAAACGGAATTTTCTTCTTCGCAAGAATAGCGTATACCGTCGGTACGGCTACAAAAAAAGTTATCCTGTCCTTAAAAATACTTTTTATTACTTTTGAGAAAGGCTTTACAGACGCCAGCAGAATAATTTGCGCCCCTGCATATACGGGCAGTATTACGCAAACAGTAAAGCTGAAAGAATGGAACAGCGGGAGAAAAAGCATTATCCTGTCATTCTGCGTTAACTGCATGACTTTGTTGCATGCCCCGGCGTTTGATATGAGATTCCCGTGTGTAAGCATCGCCCCTTTGGGAAAACCCGTGGTCCCTGACGTATACAGTAAAACCGCGACATTGTCATCCGCTCCCTGATAAGGCCCCGTCTTTATTTCGGGTATCCCTTCAAAGTCCTTCACAACAAGGTCCGGGGCACTATTTTTCAGCTTTTCCATATACTGGTGAAACCTGCTGCTGTAAATCAAAATCCCGCAGCCTGAATCCTTCAGAATATACGATATCTCATCCGGCATGAGAAACGTATTAACCGGGACCGCCACGCCGCCGGCCCTGATTATCGCGAAATATGAAATGATATATTCAGGACAATTGTCCATCAATATTGCAACCCTGTCACCTGCATGCAGGCCCAATGCGGCAAGTCCTCCCGCGGTCCCGCTTACACGCTTGTCCATTTCCGAATACGAAATCTTCCGGTCCCCGAATTTTATGCAAGTCCTGCCCGGGATATTTTTCGCCCTTTCAGATAACAGCGTGCTCAGAGTCATAATTTATTCCTTAACAGAATCACAATATGTAATTCATCAATCCCTTTACATCTTACACCAGAACCCAAAACAAAATACAAGGACAGGCTATTAACCATCCTCTGGTTTACAAGCTTATTTCAATGTAAGATTATTCGACATATTACTACATATTTCATTATGCTCCATATCCGGAATGTAAAAAAAACCGACTTTTCAATATTCATGTATTATTTTTTATTGAAATTACAAATAGTTATCCTTTGGTAAGAAAATTGCTTATAATTATCGGGATGATACTCGGATGATATATGTGCAAAATAATAACGCAAGAATTGCAATCCTCAAAGAAATCTCAGACACAATCTCTTCAACCGATAACCCTGATTCCATAACAAACCTTGTACTCAAACTCGGCCTGGATTATACAACCGCCCGGCACGGTTCGGTCCTGCTTCTTGATGACAAAGGCGAGCTTGCGGTCAGAGCGGCAAGGGGGATCAATCCGGATGTAATACCTTCCATCAAAATAAAGATAGGAGAAAAAATCTGCGGCAGGGTGGCAAAAGAGAAGACCCCATTGCTGGTAAGAAATATTAACACCGACTACCGGACCGGGAGGAGCGGAAACGGCAGGTATAAAACAGATTCATTCATCTGCTGTCCGATACTGATGCGGGATAATCTTCTTGGAATCATAAACATTGCCGATAAAGCGGACGGGACCCCTTTCACTGAAGAAGAGCTGGATCTGATCAAAATCCTCGCGGGCCAGACGGCGATTTCGCTGGGCTACGCCCGTCTCAGCGCTGAATTGCGCTCCACTGCGTTGAAGCTCGATGAGAGGAACAGGGCGATGATCGATTCAGAAAGGTCAAGGAGCGAATTCGCTGCAGCCATGTCGCATGAATTCAGGACCCCTCTCAACTCAATAGCGGGGGCCGCGTACTACCTTAAAAAGGAAAAAGTTTCTCCCGCAGACCAGAAAGAATTCGCCCGCATCATTTCTGCCGAGATAAAAAAATTGACCGGCCTCCTCGACGGCGTCCTTGATTTCTCCCTCCTTGAAAAAGAAGAACATATCCTTGAAAGAAAAGTCCTGAATTTCAGGGACGTCCTCAGGGAATTAATCACTTCAAAAACCGTAAAAGACATTCTGGCAAGAAATAATATTTCGATCAGCGCCTCCTGTCCTGAGACTCTCCCCTTCATGGTAGGAGAAGAAGTCCGCCTCATCCAGGCTTTCACGCATCTGATTGACGGAATCGGGAAATATGCCTCAGCCGGAGACTCAATAGCGTTGACGGCGGCATGCAGGAACACTTCCATTCAGATTCTGATGCTTATAAAAGGGAGAAGGGTCCCCGAAACCGAACTGCCGTTTCTCTTCGACAACCGGTCGCCGTGGACGGATATGAACGAAATCAAAAGCAGACTCAGGTTCTATCTCGCAAAAAATACCATCGAGATGCATAAAGGCTCGGTATCGGTCCTTAACGCTCCCGGGGGAATCTCCATAGAAGTGACATTTCCAAGACACGCAAAGGAGCAGCGCGACGCGAGGATTAACGAGCTCGCGAACCTGCTCCTCTGTTTTACCGCCGAGACCATGAACCTGAACAAGTGTTCTCTCATGTTGAAGGACGAGCTGACGGGGGAGCTTGTTATTAAAAGCGCCATCGGGTTCGATGAAGACATCATCAGAAAAACAAGGGTCAGGACCGGAGATAATATCGCGGGCCGGGTTGCCGCGGATAAAAAGCCGCTCCTGATAGAAGACATAGAGCGTCATCCCGGGGTCGGCAGGAAGAACTCGCTGCAATACACTACGAAATCGCTTCTCAGCCTGCCGATATTTCTGAATCGCTCCGTGATAGGGGTCCTGAATCTCAACAACAAGGCAAGCGGTCTGCCCTTTGACGGAAAAGACCTTTATTTCGCGTCGGCGCTTACAGAGCGCATATCCCGTATAATTGAAAAAACGCTGAAAGAGGATGTGACCGACAGCGAATTCAAAACAGCAGTAAAGAACCTTGAGACCCTTCTCTACGCCGAACACCAATACAGGAAAAAGAACGGCGAATTATCCACGGTCATCACGGGATTAATGCGGCAGATGCGCCGCAGTGAGGATGAAATCAGCTCAGCGCTTTATTCAGCGGCGTTCTACGATCTGGGGTTGACCCAGATAGACGAGCGGATCCTCATGAAACCCGGCAAGCTTTCGCCTGTTGAAGAAAAAATCATCAAAACGCATCCTTTCCCCTCTGTAGGACTGATTGATTACCTGGAAGGCGATGATTCAGTGAAGAACGCCATACTCCATCATCATGAACGCTTTGACGGGCTGGGGTATCCCGACGGGCTGCAAGGCGCACGTATCCCGTTCCTGTCAAGGGTGCTCGGAGTGGCGGACGCATATACCGCCATGACCTCCGACAGGCCTTACCGTAAGGCATTCAGTAAAAAGGAAGCAAAAGACCGGATCAAGGCAGGCGGGGGGAAGCAGTTTGATCCTGATATCGTAGACGCTTTCCTGGAAATAACATAACCTTAATTCATCAGTGGCAAGCTTATAGCCGTCAGCTATCAGCTCCCCGCATTGCATTTTTTATATTAAAACAAATAAAATCCACTATGAATCTCGGTGATTATCTCGAAGCAAAAAGAAGGGCGGTAGACGCCTTTCTTGAAAAAAATATTTCCCGTGGAAAAAAACAAAAAGACTGCCCGGAGCATTTAAGAGAATCTATGGGGTATTCATTAATGGCCGGGGGAAAGAGGCTCAGGCCGATCCTTTCAATCGCGAGCTTCGAGGCCGCCGGGGGCAAATCAGACAGCATACTGCCTGTAGCCGCGTCCCTTGAGCTGGTCCACACCTATTCATTAATACACGACGATCTTCCCTCGATGGACAATGACGATTTCAGGAGGAACAAACCGACAAACCACAAAGTCTTCGGGGAAGCCGTCGCTATACTCGCGGGAGACGGCCTGCTCGCCGACGCGTTCAATATAATCACACACGCTGAGGCAGACCCCGTGAGGCTTCTGCAGGTAGTCCGTGAGCTCTCACACGCAGCCGGCCCTGAAGGCATGGTGGGAGGGCAGACCGCTGATATTGTCCTCGAAGGGAAAAAGGCGAAGAAGAAGGATATCGTCTATATACACACGCACAAGACGGGCGCCCTCATAAGAGGGTCGGTCCGTATCGGGGCGATCATGGCCGGCGCCCCCCGCAGAAAACTCGATTCGCTGACGGAATACGGCGAGAAGACCGGTCTTGCATTTCAGATTATCGATGATATTCTTGATATAACAGGAACGAAAGAGGAAATGGGAAAATCAACAGGGGCGGACAGCGCGAAAGGAAAAAACACATACCCCTCGGCATTCGGACTGAAGAAATCGGAAAAAATAGCCGGACAGCTTATAGATGAATCCCTGGACGCGCTGAAAGGCTTCGATAAAAAAGCGGACCCTTTGAGGGAGATCGCGAAGTATATTTTATTGAGAAGGAACTGAATTATGCTTATTGAAAAAATTAAATCTCCGCAGGACATCAAGGCCCTCTCCCTGACCGAGCTTAAAGACCTTGCCGGAGATCTGAGAGAGTTGATAATAGGGACCGTGGCAACGAACGGGGGACATCTCGCGTCAAACCTCGGGGCCGTGGATATTACTATCGCGTTGCATTACGTCTTTGATTCACCGGCGGACAAATTAATCTGGGATGTGGGACATCAGTCGTACACGCACAAACTTTTAACCGGGAGATTTAACGCCTTTTCAACCATCAGGCAGCACAACGGCCTTTCAGGCTTTCCGAAGATAACCGAGAGCCCCCATGATCCCTTCGGCACCGGTCACAGCTCCACCTCCATATCCGCGGCGCTCGGGATACTTGAAGCAAGAGACATTATTAAATCCCAAAACCTCAAATCCCCAATCCCCAATAAAGTGATTGCGGTAATCGGAGACGGCGCGCTCACCGCGGGCCTCGCGTTTGAAGGGCTCAATCATGCCGGGCATCTGAAAAAAGACCTGATCGTCATTCTGAATGATAATGAGATGTCGATTTCTCCCAATGTCGGGGCCCTTTCGGCATATCTCCGCAGGATAATGATGGGCGACCTGTATACGAAATTCAAAAAAGAGACAAAGCAGTTTCTCGAAAAAATACCTACCTTCGGCGAGCCGGTCCTCAAGATAGCGCAAAAGGCGGAAGACACGGTCAAAGGGCTTTTCGTGCCGGGCCTCCTGTTTGAGGAGCTCGGCTTCGAATATGTCGGCCCCGTGGACGGCCACAGGATCGACGCCCTCATAGAGACCCTGCAGAGGTTCAGGGACTTTCCGGGACCTGTTTTGATACACGCGGTCACGAAGAAAGGGAAAGGATATGGACCGGCGGAAAAGAACCCGGGGATATTTCACGGGGTGGGCCCGTTCGACATAGAAACAGGCGAGATGCGCCCTTCAGGTAAAAAATCATACAGCGAAGTTTTCGGGAGCTGTCTCGCGGAACTTGCGCGGGACGACCACCGTATTGTCGCCATAACCGCGGCGATGACGGAAGGCACCGGGTTATCGGCTTTTGTAAATAACTTCCCAAAAAGGTTTTACGATGTGGGCATTGCCGAGCCGCATGCGGTCACATTCGCGGCAGGACTTGCGACGCAGGGACTGAAGCCTGTTGTCGCAATTTATTCCACGTTCCTGCAAAGGTCTTATGATGAGATCATCCATGATGTGTGCCTGCAGGACCTGCCGGTCGTTTTCGCGATCGACAGAAGCGGCATCGTCGGGGACGACGGGCCTACCCACAACGGGACCTTCGACCTCTCTTACCTCAGACATATCCCAAACATTATCGTGATGGCCCCGAAAGACGGTTATGAGCTGCAGTGCATGTTAAAAACGGCTTTATCCCTCGGCTGTCCCTGCGCTATAAGATACCCGCGGGGCGCATCTGCCGGTGGTCCGGAACATGATGAATTAAAGACCATCCCGGTGGGCAAGGCTGAAATACTGAGAGAAGGCGATGACGTGCTCATAATCGCCATAGGTAATACAGTCGTCCCTTCTTTAAACGCCGCCCTGCTCCTTTCAGACGCCGGCATAAACGCCTGCGTGGTCAACGCGCGTTTTGTAAAACCGCTGGACACCGGCCTGATTTCAGGACTCGCTAAAAACATCAAACATATTCTCACTGTCGAGGAGAACGCTGTTTCAGGAGGCTTCGGAAGCGCTGTCCTGGAAGAGCTCACTCAAGCAGGCATAGAAGGCTTAAAGATAAAATTACTCGGCATTCCGGACATGTTTATTGAGCAGGGCCCGCAAAATCTTCTTAGAAAAAAACTCGGTATTGACGCGGAAGGCATTGCAAGGGAAGCGACGGCGTTGATAAAGAAATCCCATGCCTTCATCAAATAAAATCCGTCTCGACAAACTGCTGCTGGACAAAGGCCTTGTTGAAAGCAGGGAAAAGGCAAAGGCCCTGATACTGGAAGGCAACGTACTGATAAACGGCATAGTCGTCGACAAGGCGGGCGCGCAGGTCAATCCCGATGACGCGGTAACCCTGAAGAATATAATGCCGTACGTAAGCCGGGGAGGTTTAAAACTTGAACACGCGATCAGGGAATTTAATATCGATGTCCGGGACCGGATTGCCATGGACGCCGGGGCCTCGACAGGCGGCTTTACCGACTGCCTCCTGCAATACGGCGCGAAAAAAGTTTACGCGATCGACGTCGGTTACGGACAGTTGGACTGGAAATTGAGAAATGACCCGCGCGTAGTTCCACTGGAAAAAACAAATGTTCGATATCTTGAAGATGTGGTCGGCGGAGGCAAGGGGCAAGGGGCAGGGGGCAAGAAGGGGCAGGGAATGGACGACCTCATCAACCGCAATGTCGATATCGCGACAATCGATGTCTCGTTTATTTCCCTTCTGAAGGTAATCCCGGAGGTTGTTAAATTTTTAAAGAAAGACGGTGAAATAATCGCCCTCATAAAACCGCAGTTCGAGGTCGGCAGAAAAGACGCAGGCAAGGGCGTGGTCAAAGACGAAGACAGGCGCCTTGAGGTCGTTGAAGTGATAAAGGGACAAGCGCAGGAAATGGGGCTTCACGTAGTCGGTGTAGTCCCCTCCCCCATCAAAGGGCCGAAGGGGAATGTGGAGTATCTGATTTATATGAGGCGGACGCCTCCATACGTCTAAAGCCCTTTTTTCTCAAGCCATGCAAAAAGCGCAAGCCCGCCAAGAATAAATACTGCAATTACCAGCCAGGGGTCTATACCTGATACCTGGGACAAGGTTATTGAGCCCGCTTTACCCCATGCTAATACCGTATCGGCAATCATTGGATAAATTTCGGCGAAAAGGGCCGCCCCGGCAAGCATTCCGAGGATGCCCCAGAATGCGTCCAGCCTGCCTTCGCCTAATGCGCCGAGTGATGTCCCGGGGCAATACCCGAGGAACCCCCAGCCTATTCCGAAAATAAGCCCCCCTATGACATTCGCTCCAAGCGTTGCAGGCAATATGAGCGGTTTGGCTATCCCGAGTGTATGAAGTATATGTACGCCGACCATACCAACCAGGATAGCTGAAAACATAAATTTAACAATGGTCATGTCTGTCAGACGCAGCGCCCCGACCTGTTTGTCATAACGGACTACCCTTGCCTTCTGTAAGAGAAACCCGAAAAATATTCCTGCGACAAGCCCATTGATTAACATGGTCATCTGCGCTTGTCCTCCCGGTAAAGTATTTTAGCGACAACTATGCCGCCGGCAAAAAAACAGACAAGCACCACAAGACCGCTCACTGCCAACTGGACTAAAGCGCTTAGTCCGTAACCGCTCGGGCAGCCGCCCGCCAACCTTGCGCCGACCATAAGTATTACCCCGCCTGTAAATGCAACCACGCCCCTTTTGAGGGCGCCCGGGCCAAAGCGGGATTGCCACATATCAGGCACTGATGTTATCCGAAAACTCCCGGAGGTTATTGCTGAAATGAATGCGCCTATCAAAATACCGGTTACAAACATCAACTGCCAATCGATCTGAGGCACGAACCTTATAAAATAATCCATTCCCGCCACACGTTCAGCGCTGAATAATTGTTCGATCATTCCCGCTGTCCGCACAAAACAGGTGGAGGAGCCGAAATACTGCCCCGCGCTCCAGGCGGACAGGATAATTACCAAACCAGTCAGCGCGCCTGCCAGATAAGGGTTCCATCCTTTATCTTTTTCCGCATCCATCGCATAAACCTCCCAAACTTGTTTTTCCGATATCAATACATTTTACCGCTTGCATTAAAGTGATAGCAATCGCTACCGGAATGATAAAAGTTTAGAATTTGGAGTCCCCTACTTGTCTTCCCAGTTCATTTTTTTGTACTAAATTTTCCTGTACTAAATTTTCCTTGTATTTCCCGCCATGCGTTGCTTATGATATCATCAGAATGAATAAGAGGGATTGGTTGAATAGTTGGAATAATAGATTGGGAAGCAGAGCTTCCCTTTTTTTAAAATACACCTACTATGGAAATTGAACAAAAATGCCGTTTTTGCGGGTCACCGGCAATGCCTGGTGATAATGTCTGTTTTAATTGCAAAAGTGAATAGGGTCGAAATTCGGAATAGATAATTTATAATATATAAGAAAGGAGACATAATTATGGGAACAATAAGCAGTGAACTTGCAGAAAAGATTAAATCTTTGCCGGATACCGACAAGATCGAGTTGGTAGATTCTATCTTAACGCAGCTTGACAAGCCTGATCCGGAAATAGACCGCATTTGGGCGGATGAGGCGCGAAAACGCTGGCAGGCTTATAAGGCGGGTAAATTAGAGACAGTGCCTTATGAACAGGTAATGGATAAGTACCGCACCAAATGAAAGTCCGTTTCTTAAAACCCGCGCAGTCTGAAGTTGATGATTCTTTTGCATGGTATGAATCCCAATCACGTGGTCTTGGGACACAATTTTTGGATGATGTTGACCGTACCATCAGGAGAATATTGGCATACCCTCTCTCAAGTGTGGAAATCGAACAAGATATAAGGCGCTGTCTGCTGTCACGCTTCCCGTATGGGATCATCTATGGCATTGATTCCGGGACAATTATCATTGTTGCAGTAGCTCATCTGCATAGGGAACCTCGATATTGGATCGATAGACTTCTTGAATAAAAAACATCGATCTAATTATGTAATGGCACAGTGGCACCCGGAAGACTTAATCCGAACTTCGGACCCGTTCCCTCATGACAATTGAAGGAAACCCATTTTCAGCATCATGCCCTCTATTTTGTCTATATGTATTTTTTCAGCCTGGAACAGCTTCCGGCTCAGTGACTCATAATCTTTAGCCAGCAGGTTCGCCAGAAGTTCATTGGCAAAAATCTCCACCATAGATTCCTCAAGACGATGCGCGGTCTTAAGGGCTTCTTCAAAAGTGACGGGATTGGCCTTTATAAACTCATTCCTTTTCCCGGTAAAATCAAGGGCTCTTTCAATCTGCTCAACCGACGGCAGCATGTCCTGTGAGGGGAGCAGGTCGATCGCTTCGGTATACGCGCTGTTCGACAACATGGCGGCATGCTCAAGCTCATCCGAGTGAAGCTCCTGCCAGAAAGATTTCTCCCCCGGGAATAAATCCATAAAGGTCCTGTATAGAGACGCGGCTGCTTCTTCCACGGCTATGCAGCCATTTATGAGATTTTGCTGTTCCATTACTTATGCCCCTTTCCCCTGCCCTGCCCTTTATCATCATCGAATTTCCCGTGTTCCCGTTCACGCCCCCTTCCTTTCTTCTCCTTCCGGATATTATCATGAATCCCCACAAAATCTTTACCCCCCGAACGCATATGTATCACATCTTCAGGCTGGTAGCCGTAATATTCAGACGTAAACCTGAGGTTGACGAGGTTGATCACATCGTCGTCTGACAACACGATTTTGCGCCATTCTTTTCTCGGCCTTTTCTTGAAGTATCCATAGGCGCGGCCATAGGGAGGCCCTGGAACGATTTTAACCGGCACGTAGTAAATCTCCGGACTGAGGCCGAAATGAAGCGTGATGTCCATCCATGAGCGCCCTGACAGACGCAGGTCGATAACAACTCCCGGGGCCACGTGGGCCAGACTGGCGATATAAAATACTACAGGGGACTCATAGTATGGAACGCCCCGGTCGCGGATAATGACAACTTCGCGCTCCGGGACCCTGTAGTAATCGCCCACGGAGAGGTAAAATCCCCTTAAGCCCTCATCAGTAATGGTGGCCCCGATATCAACGCGCGACTCGGCGTGCCCCGCAGATGCATACAGACAGCCAAGTACTGCCGTCAGTATCACAAGTTTTAAAATCGCCCTGAAATTCATCATGCCTCCTCATTTTTTCGTGCCTCCTGTCTTCGCGAAGTGCTCATCCTTCGGCAGGCCTGTCGATCCACAAACTCCTTGCATATATATATACCACATATACCATGTAAAACAACAGGTTTCAAGCATCCTCTGCAGGGACGAACAGCCGTTCGCCCCTGCAGAGGAGTTGAGTTTTGACGGGAAACGTGATATTTATCATTTAAAGGAGCCGTCCGTAATGACGCAACCTATTATTCTGCCTGACAGGATCAGAGGACTGCATGACCTCGCGTATAATCTATGGTGGAGCTGGCATCCCGCGGCCAGGATGCTCTTTAAGACACTGGACCGCACTGCCTGGAAAGAGAGCGGCCATAACCCGGTCAGGATGCTGAGGGACCTTCCGGAAGACATATTAAAATCCGCCGTTCTCAACCAGGAATTCATCCATCACTATGATGTAGTCCTTGCGAGGTTCCATAAGGAAATGGATTCAAAGGGCGGCTGGTTTTCAGAAAATATCACTGTCCCCGAATGTATGCCCGTCGCTTATTTCTCGGCCGAATACGGACTGCACCATTCCCTCCCTTTTTACGCGGGCGGGCTGGGCTTTCTTGCCGGAGATTATCTCAAGGAATGCAGCGACCTCGGCGTGCCGCTGGTGGCCGTAGGTTTTATGTACCCCCAAGGATACCTCAGGCAAACGGTCCGGGCTGACGGATGGCAGGAAAGCGTGGATGAGGTCCTTGACAGGGACGCAGCCCCGATTGTCAGGGTGTTGGACGAAAAAGGCGGACAGCTTGTGGTGAAAGTCCCGTTTATTGACCCGCCGGTTTACGTTTCGGTGTGGAAGGTCCAGGTCGGACATATACCACTGTATCTCATGGATACCGACATAGAAATAAATGAGCCGTGGAACAGGGCCATATCCGCCCATCTTTACAGCGGAGATGTCGAACACAGGCTTCGTCAGGAGATCGTTCTCGGGATAGGGGGGAGCGAAGTCCTGAATATGTTAGGCATAAAATGCTCCATGCTTCACCTCAATGAAGGGCATCCCGCATTCGCTATATTCGAAAAAATACGCGAAAGAGTGGAAACCGGGATGTCTTACGGAGACGCCGTCCATCAGGTGCGCGCCACTACCATTTTCACGACCCATACGCCGGTGCCCGCAGGACATGATGTCTTTCCTTTCCATCTCATGGACAAATATTTCGGAAATTATTGCCCCCTGATCGGTCTCAACCGTGACACGTTTCTGCAAATGGGAATAAATCCCGACAACCCGGCTGGGTTCAACATGACCGCCTTTGCCCTGAAGATGTCTGCGTATAACAACGGCGTGAGCAAAAAACACGGCGCTGTTTCCCGAAGGATGTGGCGCAGCCTGTGGCCCGGCTTAAAAGAAGAAGAAGTCCCCATTGACCATATTACCAACGGCGTCCATGTCCCTACATGGATAGAGCCGAAAATGGAGCTCCTCTTCAATAAATATCTCGGCCCCCAGTGGCTGGAAGACCATGACAGCCCGGCAGTATGGGAACTGGTGGACGACATCAGCGACCGCGAGCTCTGGCAGGGTCACTATTGGGTCAAGATGAAACTGATAACTTTTATCCATGAGCGGGCGCGGCATAGGTGGGTGCAAAACCGCGTCAACCCCGTCAATGTGGTAGTCGGAGGGACCTTGCTGGACCCGATGGCGCTTACACTGGGATTCGCGAGACGGTTCGCGGCTTACAAAAGGGCGGACCTGATATTTCATGACATTGAACGCCTGAAGAAGTTATTAAATAACCGCTGGAGGCCGCTGCAGATAATATTCGCCGGCAAGGCCCACCCCACGGACGAGGAGGGGAAAAGGATTCTTCAGAAGATATTCAACTTTGCCAGAGACTCCTCTCTCGGCGGCAGGATCGCCCTTGTGGAGGATTACGATGAGCAATTGGCCCAATACATGACCCATGGCGTTGATATCTGGCTCAATAACCCGCTCCCCCCTTTAGAGGCAAGCGGTACGAGCGGGATGAAGGCATCGTTGAACGGGGTCCCTCACCTGAGTATTCTCGACGGCTGGTGGGCGGAAGGATATAATGGCAAAAACGGATGGGCGTTCGGCTCTGAAGAGACGCCGGGCGACAGGACGGGGCCTGACGCGGCAGCGATTTACGACCTCCTGGAAAAAGACATTATCCCCCTCTTTTACAGGTTGGATGAAGACGGCGTTCCATGCGACTGGGTAAAGGTCATGAAGGAATCCATAAAAAGCGTCGCCCCCAGGTTCAGCGCGAGGAGGATGGTAAAGGAGTACGTGAGAAAGTTTTATGAAAATGCCCTGAAGGGGCCATAACATAATAAGTAGTTAGTACTTAATGATAAGCTTTAAGAAATTTTCCTCTTTACTACTTGCTGCTTGTTATTAAATCTCGTTCATGAAAAAATTCTCCCTCTTTTCCGTCCCGATAGTGGTCTCCGGGCCGTGGCCGGAAAAAACCTTTGTATCTTCCGGCAAGTCCAGCAGGCGCCTGAATGATTCCCTCAGTTCTTCAATACTTCCGCCGGGGAAGTCCGTCCTCCCAACCGAACCCTGGAAAATGGTATCGCCGGTAAATACAACGCCCTCTCCATAAAGACAAATCCCACCCTGACTGTGGCCCGGCGTATGCATGACCCTGAAACCCAGATTCCCGGCCTTTATCTCATCCCCTTCATCAACAAATCCGTCAGGCTGCGGCAAGTCCTCCATCTCGTACCCCCAGAAAAACGCCTGTTCCTTTGCCAGGCCGTAAGCCTCCATGTCGTCTTTATGCATGAGTATTTTCGCGCCTGTCCCTTTCCTGATATCGCCTGCGGCCCCGACATGATCAAAGTGGGCGTGGGTCAATATCACGGCGCTTACTTCAAGGCCGTGTTCCTTTATTTCATCGAGGATCCTGTCGGGCTCGTCTCCGGGATCAATAACAATTGCCTGTTTTGTTTTCTTGTCACCCACGATATAACAGTTTTCCTGAAGCGGCCCTACAACAAGCTTTTTAAGTATCATAATAAACTCTCCCTTCAATTAAATTCGAAGCACAAAATACGGGTCTTATCCTTTCTTCTTCCGCTCCCTGTACATCCTCACCAGATACTTAAGCTCCTCACTCCCAAGCAGATGCATGATTAAAAAATATACTGTCAGATAAAGCGCCGTCACTCCCGCCAGCGCTCCTGCTTTTTCCGCGATCATACCGCTTTGTGTCCACATATCTCCCCTTATGATGGACCAGCCCATCAGTCCCGTGACAGCGGAAGCCGCGGATATTTTCATAAAAGACCCCGCTATCTTCCTCCCGTCGATGCTGCCGAGTTTTTTCCTCAGCATGAAGAAAAGCACGCAGAAATTTACCGACGCGGCAGCGGCATTGGCAAGGGCGAGGCCGCTGTGCTTCATAGGGCCCAGCAATACCAGGCTGAGCGCGATGTTTGTTATCATCGCGATGACCGCTATTTTCACGGGCGTCTTCGTGTCCTGCATGGAATAAAAGCCTGCCGTTACGATCCGGACGCCGACTATGGCCCATATCCCGAAGGAATAAAAAAGCAGCGCGTCCGCGGTCCCGAGGGTCGCGGCGTATTCAAACCGGCCTCTCTGAAAAAGTATATTCACTATCGGCCCTCTCAGGGCTATCAGCCTCGCCATTGCCGGAACGGTCATGAAAAAAAGCATCCTCAGGGCAAAAGAAAAATCACTCCTCAGATTATCGATTTCTCCTTTTGCCGCGTGCGACGAGAGGGCCGGAAGGACCGCCATCCCCATGGCCACGCCGAATATCCCCACAGGGAACTGGATGAGCCTCATTGAATAATAAAGATATGTGATGCTTCCCTCCTGAAGGTATGACGCGAGGATGGTGCTGATAAAGATGTTGATCTGCGTGACGGCCATTCCCATAGTCGCGGGAAGGACAAGCAGGGACATTTTTTTCAGTCCGGGATGGCTGAAGCCATATTCGGGTTTCAGAGAGTATCCGTTCCTGAAAAAAGAAGGGAGCTGAAACGCGAACTGTACAAACCCGCCGAGGGCCACCCCTATGGCAACGGCGGCAATAGGCTGTTCAATCCTGTAAGCGAGCAGGAGGACGACGGCAATTGTAACAATGTTCAGTATCGCCGGGGCGAGAGCGGGGACAAAGAATATCCGCCTCGTGTTCAGGGCCCCCATTACAAGGGCCGCAAGACTTACAAAAAGAAGAAACGGGAACATGGTCCTCGTCAGCATGACGGTCAGGGAAAATTTTCCGGGCGTCTTGAGAAAACCGGGCGCTATCGCGGTGACTATCGCCGGCGCGAAAATGATCCCGGCGATACAGATCGCGCCGACAATGATCAGTATGGCGGTAAAAGTGGTTCTCACGAGCCTCTTCGCCTCTTCCGCTCCGTGTTTCGTCTGATATTCGGTCAGCACGGGTATAAACGCGGATGACATGGAGCCCTCGGCAAAAAGCTCCCTTAAAAGGTTCGGGATCCTGAAGGCGACAAAAAAAGTGTCGGAAAGCCCTGTGGCTCCGAATAACACGGCCAATATCATGTCTTTCACATAGCCGAGTATCCTGCTTATGAAAGTCGCCGCCGACATCAGCCCCGCGGCCTTTGTTATGTTACGTTTTTCATCCATCACTCGAACCCTCGAACCCTTGAATCCTCGAACCCAATGAAAACATGGTTGACTTTAACATATAGTTAATGTTAAAAAATATAACATTTTTCCTGAAATTAATTTCAAATATTAATATCTGAAGGAGGGCAGTCAATGCCGGCAAAAGCAGCGCCCAAAAGAAGCAAATCGGTCCTCAAGAGGGCCCGGCAGTCCAAAGTAAAAACTCTCGTAAATAAATCCGAAAAGAGCATGCTGAAGACCCTTTCAAAGAACGTTGAGCAGGACGTGGCGAACAAGAATGCCGGGGCCGCGCAGACCGCGCTTAAAAAGGCTGTTTCCGCTATCGACAAAGCCGCAAAGAAAGGGATAATACACAGGAATACGGCGTCAAGAAAGATCTCCCGGCTCACAAAGCTCGTCAATTCCATGACTTCTTCTGAAGCAGCTTAATAAGCAGCGTCTCGAGCACAAGCTCCGGTCTTCCGGACTTCTTCATTCCCAGGTCCGCTTCATGCAGGTTCCGGAAAATACGGAAGAAATCCTCTTCCTTAAATGAGGGCAGGTATTTTCCCAATGCTTTGAATGTCGACTCCTTCATTTTCGCGGGCCGTTTGCCCTTATTTAACCACAGCGAATAGAACTGTTTGTAATGCCAGTTCAAGGTCCCGAGTATGACGGGAAGCTCATAACTGCCGCTGTTTGAAATTAAATTCTTCAGAATCCTGAAGGCCCTGGAGCTCTTTCCCGCTGTAAGCGAGTCTACAAGCTCAAAGGTCGTAAACTCCCTCATCATGCTGACCGAGGAAACGACATCCCTGCCGCTGACAGCGCCGCGCCCCAGAGACGTCAGTTTCTCAAGTTCCATCATCAGCAGCCCGGGCTCATATCCTAAATACTCTATCAATGAATCGACCGCGTCGTTTGTTAAACGTATCCCCTTTCCGGCCGCAGCCTGTTTCAGCCATGCCGGTATGTCGCTGTCCCTTATGTTGAGAGAATAAACTTTCCGCAGGTCCATGGAGGACGCGGGGGCTTTTTGAGAAAGCACCACCATGCAGGTCGTTTCCGCGGGCCCCTTAAAATATGGGAGCAACGCCTTGACAGCCTGCGCCGGGAACGCGTGAAAATCCTTTACTGCTACCAGCCGTCTTGAAGACATGAACGGGAGGGTTGAAGCGGCGTTTATAATCTCCTGCGGCGTCGCGGAGGGATAAAAAACGTCATAATTGAATTCCACCGGGGCCCCGGCAATGACGGTCCCGATAATCTTCGAAAGCGCGTTTTCAAGAAAACAGCCTTCTTCGCTCCAGAGAAAATACAGGGGGGCCGGAAGACCGTTCTTGATTTCCCCGAGAAGCGCCTTATTTAGCATAGGCAAGTATGGTCCGGGCCACCAGCTCTTTCGCGATCTCGCTGCACGCCTTTTCCACGGCCCTTTCCTTGAGAGCGGCGCTTTCACTCACGGTCCCGGTGGATTGAAAAGTTATCTTTATGGGAGAAGCCATAGACCTGAACTCGGTGACCTTCTCCCTGTCCGTCAGCTTAATGTCGACCTGCAAAATAACAGACTGCTCCTTTATCCTGTCATCAACCGCTCCTATGGCCCCAAGCTGGAAAGTGGTGACCGTGGCCTCGAGCTCGACGTCTCCTCCCGCTGCCCTGACCTCGATTCCCTGATTGATAAACTCTTCTGAAAGGGCGTTGTGCATCTTCTCTTCAAGCCGGGGCTCATAAGTTTTATTCTGGACCTGCTTAATCGTAATGGAATGAAACGACAGGGGTATCGAGCCGATCATGTGATAACCGCAGGAGGAGGCAATAAGCAGTAAGCAGTAAGCGGTAAGCAGCAGTAGGGGCAATTCATGAATTGCCCTTACGCCTTTTCCGGATTCCTGCTTTTGGACCTTGAATTTCATATTACTATATTCACAAGCCTGCCTTGAACAACCACGACCTTCTTCAACGTCTTGCCGTCAAGGTGTTCCCTCACCTTTGGTTCGGAAAAGGCCTTTTCTTTTACCGCTTCGTCGTCAAGCCCGGCAGGGATCATGACCCTTCCTCTGACCTTCCCGTTTATCTGGACCACAAGCTCGGTTTCTTCTTCTTTCGCGATCTCCTCATCCCATGAAGGCCAGGGCTGTTTCAGCAGGCCTTCTTTCCCCCCGGTCTGCCGCCAGAGCTCTTCCGCGACATGCGGGGCAAAAGGAGAAAGGAGAACAATCGCCTGTCTCATACTCAGGCCCAGGACTTCGAAATCCTTTTCCCCTGACGGATTAAACGACGATATCTCATTGATCAGTTCCATCAGCGCCGCAATAGCGGTATTGAAATGGTAGTCCTTTTCAATGCTGCCGGTGACTTTTTTTATCGTCTGGTGCGTCTTCCTTAAAAGGCTGATGGCTGAAGGCTGAAGGCTGAAAATTTCCTCAATTTTGAATTTTGAATCTTGAATTTTGAATTTGTTGTTATACACAAGTCCCCATACCCTGTTCAAAAACCTGTACGCGCCTTCCACCCCCTGGTCCGACCATTCGAGGTCCCTCTCCGGGGGCGCGGCGAACATGCAGAATACCCTCACCGTGTCAGTGCCGTATTTATTAATGAGGAAATCCGGGTCCACTACATTGCCCTTTGACTTGGACATCTTGGCGCCGTCCTTGATTACCATCCCCTGTGTGAGCAGGCTTGTGAAGGGTTCATCTGTTTCTATGAGACCGATGTCCCTGATGACTTTCGTAAAAAAGCGTGAGTACAGCAGATGGAGAACGGCATGCTCAATCCCCCCGATATACTGGTCGACCGGCATCCAGTATCGCAGGGGCGATTCATGAATCGCCCCTGCTGACCGCTGACCGCTGATCGCTGAATTCAAATCAACCTTTGCGTTCCCGCCGAGACAATAAGCTATGAAATACCATGAAGAGTCCACAAAGGTATCCATGGTGTCTGTTTCCCTTCTCGCGTCTTTTCCGCAGCGGGGACATTTTGTATCAACAAAACTTTTTACTTCAAGCAATGGAGAAACTCCCTTGCCCGTGAAAACGACATCCTGGGGCAGTATGACCGGAAGCTCGTTTTCCGGGACCGGCATGATGCCGCAGGAATCACAATAGACTACCGGTATCGGGGTCCCCCAGTATCTCTGGCGCGAGATGCCCCAGTCTCTCAGCTTGTAATTGACAACCCTCTTGCCCAACTCTTTTTGTTCAATGTAATCTGCGATCTTTTCTCTGGCTTCTCTGGAAGGCAGACCGGAGAATTGAGATGAATCAACAAGGATGCCGTCTTCTTCAAAGGCCCCCTCCCTTGACCCCTCGCCCCTTGCCCCTTGCCACTTTTCTATAACTACCTTCACAGGCAAATCATATTTCTTCGCAAATTCAAAATCCCTCTGGTCATGCGCTGGCACGGCCATGACCGCGCCTGTTCCATATTCCATGAGGACAAAATTTGCAACCCATATGGGGATATGGTCCCCGGTCAGGGGATTTTCAGCGTAATGACCGGTAAACACCCCTTCCTTTTGCTCCGGGTCTTCAGAAAGAGATGCTATCTCCCTTCTTGTATTCTCATCCTTCACCAGTCCTTCAACAAGAGGATGCATCTTCGCCACGCTCATAAACGTCGCTCCATAGAGCGTATCCTGTCTTGTGGTAAAAATCCTTACAGTCCTGTCAGTGCCGACGATTTTAAAATCAACTTCCACTCCTTCGCTGCGCCCTATCCAGTTCCGCTGCATGGTGACGACCTTTTCCGGCCAGCCGCCCAGTTTATCAGCGTCTCTCAGGAGCTCTTCAGCATAGCCGGTGATTTTAAAGAACCACTGTTCAAGCTCCTTCTGAATGACTGTGTTGTCGCAGCGCCAGCACTTTTCGTCTATAACCTGCTCATTGGCAAGGACGGTTTCACAGGAAGGACACCAGTTGACAAAAGAGGCCTTCTTATAAGCGAGACCGCGTTCAAGCATTTTCAGAAAGAACCACTGGTTCCACCTGTAATATTCAGGTTTGCATGTCGTTACTTCCCGCGCCCAGTCATAGCTCAAGCCCATCTTTTTCAACTGGCCCTTCATGTAGTCGATATTTTCAAACGTCCATTTCGCGGGAAGCACGCCGTGCTTTATAGCTGCGTTTTCAGCCGGAAGCCCGAAAGCGTCCCAACCCATCGGATGCAATACATTGAAGCCGCGCATCTTCTTGTATCTGGCAATGACATCTCCGATAACATAGTTCCGCACATGCCCCATATGTATCCTGCCGGAAGGATAAGGGAACATCTCGAGGCAGTAGAATTTCGGCAGACTGTGGTCTTCCCTTACAGAAAACAGTCCCTCTTTTTCCCAGTGCTCCTGCCACTTCTTTTCTATCTCTTTCGGATTATATTTCTCTTCCAAACACTGCCTCCTGCATCTCCCCATTCATTCAGATTGGTTTGTATTTTACCATACGGTATTTTTTTCTTGACAACCATAGCACAGGTTATGGTATAAATGTTCAGCGTGGCACAATAACAGTCCGGCTGTTTGCAGTTGAGAAAAGGGGCATGGTGAATATCTTCAGGCGTCAATTCCGCACAGACAGCTTTAACATTTTATCTGAAAATTGCATATAAGCAAGAGGGCGAGTCCTGAAACTCGCCCTCTTTTTTTATATTAAAGATAAATAATTCCATTCATGGAGGGGACATGGCAGGAAAAAAATATCTTATCTGTTTTTTTGCATTTATACTCACCCTTACCGGAACATCTTACGCGGGCAATGTAACCGTATTCGGCCCGGCGCAATACACGACGACACAGGGTGGGTCCGACGTATTTACGGACACATTTTCTGCTGTAGCCGGTGAAGCTTTTCTTGTCGTACGGAACGGGGACATGACCGGGACCGGGAGAACAAACAACGCGGCAAGCAGCGCACGGGTCTATATAAACGGAGCTGAAATTTTTTCTCCCGATGATTTCAGCCGGAATAATCTATTGAAATCATCCATTAATGTCAGAGGCCGCAACACAGTATCAGTAGAGCTGAACGGCGGTGAAGGCCGGTATCTGACCATAGAGATAACCCAGCAGGTCCCCATGTATCTGCAAGAAGACCGGCAAAAGAAGCGCGAAAATACTGTTTGTTGCGATTTCGAATACAGATAAGCAAGCGCCCTTATACGGGCGCTTCCATGATCGTTTGTCCCTATGAAATTTACCTTGAAACTATTATCAATAGTATTAACAAATCTTCTTCTTTTTCTGCTGGTTATTGCCATGACAGAAGGAATTTTCCGGATAGCCGGTATTCCATATAGTAAAGTTAAATATATCCCCGACGAAAATTCCTTTGCCCGTTTTGACCAGGAACTGGGATGGTCCTATATCCCCAATAAATCATCGATACATAATACAGAACATATAGCAAAACCTGTATATTTCGAGGAAAACGGGTTTCGGGCGCCTTATCCGGGTTTTGAATTTGACTATTCAAAACCGTCAATATTGTTTATTGGAGATTCCTTTACCATGGGGCATGGTTTGACATACGAAGAAAGTTTTGTAGGCAAATTCAGCGCTACTATTAAAGGGACGCCGTTTCAGGCAGTTAATTTGGGAGTGCAAGGTTATGGATCAGATCAGGCGCTGCTTGCCCTGAAGAGACATTTGCACAAGTTCAATACGAAAGCTGTTGTGTACACTTATATCGAAGATCATCTATTAAGAAACGGCAATTATGATCGCGCCATGCTGGTGCCTACGGCCGAGTTTTTGGGAACCAAACCTCAATTTGCGCTGACCGTCGGCAAAAAACTTTATCTTTCAAAAAAGCCGCTGCTATATAAGGATTATTTTCGCTCATATTTAATTGATTTCCTGAAAATGAGGGTTGGTAAGCTGACAGGCTCTTTTCCTCCCCATCCTGCGGACTTAACCAGGGCAATCATTTATGAGATGAAGAAATTCAGTATTGAACACGATGCTGATTTCGTTGTTCTTAACTGGAGACAAGTTCATAATAATTATGATGACTTGTGCCGTGATCTGGTGAATGTCGATGTCATCGATACACTTGAGGGAGCTCCTGACGGCTGGAAGGAAATGGTACTTTATGGGGGCATTCACCCAAATGCAGAGGCAGGTGATCATGCGGCCCGGTTATTATTTAATTATTTCAGAGCAAAAGACCTTATCCGGGAAGATTCGGCAAGGTGAAATATCGCGCAATTTCGCCTCACGGCGGCTCATTTATACTTAATAAATGTTATAGTTTCCACAACTAACCATCCAAAATTACCTAATAATAACCATTGGATTTTAAATCTGATTAAGTGCTATACTACCACTTAATTTTTTTCCTCAAGGAGACATTTTTGACATTAACCGGCAGACTTCATGCACGCAGAATCCTGACCTTTTTTTTTCTCGCGGCATTATTTTCCCTTATAACCATTCCCCGGGTTTCAGCAGAGTCCGGACCTGTCATCAACTCTATAGAATTGAAGGGAAACAGGAAGATCGGCAGCGAAACGATACACGCCAGAATAAAAAGCAGGGCCGGGGAGCCCTTTTCAAAAGATACCGTCCGGGAAGACATAACACGCCTGTATACCCTGGGTTACTTTGACGATATCAGGGTTGAAATCGATTCGTTCGAAGGCGGCGTCAGTCTCATTTTCATCATTACTGAAAAACCGTCCATAACCGCCATTGATTTCCAGGGGAACAAAGAATATGAAGTCAAAGACCTGAAAGAAAAGATAGCCATAACCCCCGGCGCGATCGCCGACCTGACTTTGATAGCCGACAATGCCCTGAAACTGGCGTCTTTCTATCAGTCCGAAGGATACTGGCTCGTGAAAGTGCTTCCGGTCCTCAGGGAGATCTCAAAAGATTCAGTGGCCCTCACCTACCAGATCGACGAAGGACCGAAAGTCATAATCGGAGATATAACGGTAGAAGGTAATAAGGCCGTACCGGGAAAAGAAATCCTTAAGGTCATGAAGACAAAAGAGAGAGGCCTTTTCTCATTCATAACCGGTACAGGCATTTATCAAAAGGAAGAGATAGTCGCGGACCTCCGCAGGATCAGGGAGCTGTATCAGAACAAAGGCTTTATCTATGCCGCTGTTTCAGAACCGGAAATCACCCTCAGTCCCGACAGGAAAAAGCTCTCCATAAAAATTTTTATCTCGGAAGGAGACCGGTATAAAGTCGGCGAGCTGAAGGTTGCGGGCAACAGGGTATTCTCTTCCGGTGAACTGCTCCCCGACATGAAAACCGCTTCCGGACAGGTCTTCAACAGAAGCGCCTTAAGGTCCGACATTGACGGACTGATAGACCGTTATATGGAAAAGGGCTACGCGCAGGCGGACATCAATCCGCTTATCGACGTCGACGCCGGAAACAGGATTGCCAATATCACCCTGTCCGTAACCGAAGGAGAAATATTCCGGATCGGCAGGATAGAGATCTCGGGCAACACAAAGACCCGTGATAAGGTGGTCAGGAGAGAAATAAGGCTTGACGAAGGAGACGTTTTCAACAAGAAACTTCTGAAGAGGAGTTACCAGAGGATAAACAACCTCAACTTCTTTGAAACTGTCGATATTACCCCTTACCCGCGTCCACAGGAGAACCTCATCGACCTTGACGTAAAGGTAAAGGAAAAATTGACGGGCATGCTCAGCATCGGCGGCGGCTACAGCTCCGTTGATAAATTTATGGTCATGGGAGAGATAACGCAGGGGAACCTTTTCGGGAAAGGTCTTTATCTCAAATTCAAGGCCGACCTGAGCGCAAGGAGGTCGAATTACAATATCTCCCTGAGAGACCCCTGGTTCATGGACCAGCCCGTATCAGCGTCAATCAGTCTTTTTAACGAGTCTTTCGAATATCCGGATTATGACAAAAAGTCCACGGGCGGCACTATTGGTTTCGGGAAAGAAATCTCGGAATACGTCGGGGGGAATATTACATACAACATTGAAACAGTTGAAATTACGGATGTATCCGACACCGCGTCATCCCTCATCAGGGAACAGGAAGGCAGAAAGCTCACCAGCAGCATAAGCCCTTCGATATGGAAAGATACCCGTGATAATTACATAGACCCCTCAAACGGTTACAGACACGCGCTTTACACGACCTTCGCGGGTCTCGGCGGCGACAATTACTATGTAAAAGGGCTGGCTGATTCGGTATGGTATTTTCCGCTGAAATGGAATACCGTATTCGGTTTCCGGGGACGTCTCGGCTACGCAACGGGCTTTGCGGGAGAAGAGCTTCCCCTGTATGAAAGATTTTATGTAGGCGGAATCAATACGGTAAGGGGGCTCGGGTTCGGCGAAGGGGGACCGAGAAACGAGGAAGGAGAAAAGGTCGGCGGCAATCTTGAAATGATATTCAACGCCGAATATATCTTCCCTCTTGTAGAGGATATCAGGCTCAAAGGGGTGGTCTTCTTTGACTACGGCAGCTCCTTTGATAAAAATGATAAATTTTCCCTGAGTGATATGCGGGGCACAACCGGCTTCGGCTTCAGGTGGATTTCTCCTTTCGGACCTCTAAGGCTGGAATGGGGGTTCAACCCTGACCCGAGAGATGATGAAAGCAGAAGCAAACTCGAATTCTCATTGGGAGGATTCTTTTAGCTGTAAGCGATAAGCTGAGTTGTTTGCTGCTGCTTACAGCTTATCGCTTATGGCTTATAGCTTATTACGATTTTAAAAGGAGGTTGTATGAAAAAAACAGTCCTGGCATTCAGTATCGTTCTGCTATTTGCGCTCGGCGTCCAGGCAGCGGAGATGAAGATCGGTTATATGGATTTATACAAAGCACTGAACGAATCGGCGCGCGGGACAGAGGCCAAAAAAACGCTCGAAGACCTGATAGAGTCCAAGAAGAACGCTATAGGGAAGGTCGCCGCTGAAATTGAAAAAATCCAGGCAGAGATCGAAAAGCAGGCCTCAATCCTTACGCCGGAGTCAAGAAAAGACAAGGAAGAACAGAGGGAAAAACTGCGCAGGGAGTACCAGCGGATGGCACAGGATTCCCAGGAAGAACTGAAGAAAAAAGAAACAGACCTTACGCAGGAGATACTTAAAGAACTTGCCGAACTCACTCAGAAAGTCGGTGAAGAAGACGGTTATTCGGTAATTTTCGAAAAATCTGAAAGCGGCATCATGTACATACCGGAAAAGTTCGACATCACGGACAAGGTAATTAAAAGATATAACGAAATGTCGAAGACGGAAAAGAAGGGCGACAAGAAATAGGCAACCTCTGTAGGGGCGACCCGCCGGGTCGCCCCTACTCTAAACCCTATATGAAACTCAAAGAACTGGCGGACATCATTGGCGGGGAAATTTCAGGTAATCCTGATGTTGAAATTACCGGGGCAGCCGGCATAAAAGAAGCGGGAGGGAGTGATATCACTTTCCTTGCGGGCAAAAAATATCTGAACGATCTTTTAAGCTCAAAGGCCGCGGCGGTAATTATAAAGGACGACATACCCGGTCTGTCAGCTACCCGGCTCCTGTCCGGCAACCCGTATTTTACTTTCGCGAAGGCATTGGAGACGCTCTATGGAAAACCTCCTGTCCCCGCGGGCGTCAGCGACGGGGCCTTCGTATGCGAAAATGTGAGCTTCGGAAATAAGGTAACAATATATCCCGGAGCTTATATAAGCAGCGGGGCTGTGCTCGGGTCGCGTGTTATGATATATCCCGGGGTGTATATCGGTGAAGGTTCCACAATAGGAGACGACTCCCTGGTGTACCCGAACGTGACGATAAGGGAAAAAGTCAGAATAGGCAGAAAAGTAATAATTCACGCGGGCGCCGTCATAGGCGCTGACGGTTTCGGTTATGTGTTCGAAAAAGGAGCGCATTACAAAATCCCCCAGATAGGCGGAGTGATAATTGAAGATAACGTTGAAATAGGCGCTAATGTTACCATCGACAGGGCGACAACAGGGAACACCGTCATAGGCGCCGGAACAAAAATAGACAACCTCGTCCAGATAGCCCATAATGCCAGGATAGGCAAAAACTGTATAATAGTTGCACAGGTCGGTATAAGCGGGAGCGTTGAAATGGGCAATGGGGTTGTGCTTGCAGGTCAGGCCGGCGTAAAAGACCATGTGAAAATCGGCAACGGCGTTATCATCAGCGCTCAGTCCGGGGTTACGGGAGATGTCCCTGACGGGCAAATACACTCCGGAATGCCGGCCATCCCGCATAAGACCTGGCTCCGGGCGCAGAGCATTTACGCGAAACTGCCGGAATATATCAGGCGTCTGCAGGAGCTTGAGAAGAAGGTTAAATAAGGTAAGGAGGTATAAATCCATGATGGACTGTCGTGAAATTCAGAAGGTCCTGCCGCACAGGTTCCCCTTTCTTCTGGTCGACAGGATTGTTGAACTGACTCCCCGGAAAAAGGCGGTCGGGCTGAAAAACGTAACAATCAACGAGCCTTTTTTTCAGGGGCATTTCCCGGATTACCCTATTATGCCAGGCGTATTGATCGTAGAGGCCATGGCGCAGGTTGCGGGAATTCTGGCGTCGCAGTCAGGGGCCCAGGGGAATACCGTATATTTCATGAGCATCGAGAAGGCAAAATTCAGAAAACCCGTCGTTCCGGGCGACCAGCTCCGTTTTGAGGTCAGCGTCCTTCAGCAGAGAAACAATGTGTGGAAATTCGCCGCTGAAGCGCGCGTCGACGACAAGCTTGCCGCTGAAGCCGAATTCACGGCAATGGTATCGGAAGGGGAGATGAAAAATGTCTGAACCGAAAATTCATCAGACCGCAATCGTATCACCTGACGCGATAATCTCGGAAGGGGTTGAAATAGGCCCTTACAGCGTTGTCGGCGATAACGTTAAAATCGGCAGGAACACAAAACTCATCTCGCATGTGGTAATTGAAGAAAGCGAGATCGGGCAAAACTGCCGCGTATATCCCTTTGCCACAATAGGTCTCCCTCCGCAGGACATGAAATACAGGGGAGAAAAAACAAAGGTTAAAATCGGAGACAATAACATCCTGAGAGAATATATAAATATTCATCGCGCCTCTGTTGGCGGAGAGGGCGCGACGGTAATCGGCAACGATAATTTTCTCATGGCTTATGTCCATATCGCGCATGACTGCAGGATCGGCAATAATATTATTATGGCAAACGCTACAACCCTGGCAGGGCATGTTGTGGTGGAAGATTTTGTATTCATCGGCGGTCTGGTAGCGGTCCATCAGTTTGCAAGGATCGGGGCCTATTCCATGATAGGCGGCTTCAGCGCGATCCCGCAGGATATCCCCCCTTACACGACAGCGGCCGGAGAAAGGGCCAGGCTTTACGGTCTGAACACTGTCGGCCTGAAACGACGCGATTTCACCGATACGACAATCAGCGACCTGAAGAAGGCGTACAGGATACTCTTCCGCAGCAAACTCACTCTCAAGGATGCTATTGATAAGGTAAGGCATGATTTAGGCAGGTCCGAGGAAGTCAAAAAACTCGTTGAGTTTATCGAAAAAAATAAAAGGGGTATATGCAGGTAAAAACAGGGGCCAGGGGCCAGGGGCAAGAAGCCAGGGACGGAAAAGGCGTTCCCCCCCTCCTTGCTGTCATTGCCGGAATGGGGAAGCTTCCGGCTGCCCTGGCAACGGAGGCAAAAAAAATGGGTTACAGGGTCACGGGGATCGCGCTGCAGCCTCCAGCCGACGAATCGCTCAGCGCCTGCGTGGATGACTTCCACAAAATCAGCATCGGCCGTTTCGGCGGCCTGATAAGCCTCCTCAGGAAATTATCCGTCAGGGACGCGGTAATGGCCGGAAAGGTCCCGAAGGGACTTCTTTACAGGCACAGAATAGTTCCTGACATTAAGGCCGTCAGGCTGCTTTTTTCTTTAAGGGACCGTTCGGATGATACTATAATGAACGCGGTAGTAGAAGAGCTTGAGAAGCACGGCATCAAGATCCACAAAACCACCGAATTCACCGGTAACCTGCTTGCGCCGGAGGGAGTAGTAACGCACAAAAAGCCTTCAAGAGATGAATTGAAAGACATCGAATTCGGCTGGAGGATCGCCAAAGAAATGGGGCGCCTGGACATAGGGCAGACCGTCGTTATAAAGGACATGGCTGTAATGGCGGTTGAAGCTATTGAGGGGACGGATGAAGCGATTAAAAGAGGCGGCGGCCTTGCCGGCAAAGACGCGGTGGTTGTAAAAGTAAGCAAGCCGGATCAGGACATGCGTTTTGACGTGCCTGTTGTCGGAACCGATACGCTTCACTCCATGAAAGGCGCCGGGGCAAAGGCGCTGGCTGTGGAAGCGGGAAAGTGCATCATTGTCGACAAAGAAATGTTTATTAAAGAAGCGGACAGAATGGGAATCGTTGTTGTCGGGGTGAAAAAATGAAGGGTGATAGGCAATGGGCTATGGGCTATAGGAAGAAACCCTTGCGCGCCTTTTTTTCCTATCGCCTATAGCCTATTGCCTCTTGCCTTACTGATACGGTGAAATACTATGCTGAAACAGACTTGCTCGAGGAGGAGGGGTTTTTAAAGGTATGATCAACGTTGCAGTCATAGGCGTAGGTTCGATCGGAAAGCATCACGCGAGGATATTCTCCGGCATGGAAGGCGTAAGGCTCGCCGGCATTGTTGACGCGGATTTTCCCAGGGCCGTGGAATTCGCGCAAAAATATCAATGCGGGGCGTTTAACGACCATCTGAAAGTTATGGACCTGGTGGACGCGGTAAGCATCGCGGTGCCCACCACCTTTCACTTCGGGACGGCAATGGACTTTCTCGAACATAATAAACATATACTTGTCGAGAAACCGGTTACCACGACCCTCGAAGAGGCTGAAGCGCTTATTAAAGAAGCCGGGAAAAGAAACCTCATCCTGCAGGTCGGGCATCTTGAGAGGTTCAACGCGGGGGTTTCCCTCATAAGCTCCATGGTGGACAAACCCCGGTTTATAGAATCCCGGCGTCTTTCTCCTTTTTTAGGCAGGGGCACTGATGTGGACGTAACCCTTGACTTAATGATACACGACATAGATATAATACTCAGTTTGGTTAATTCCGGGATTTCGGACATCCGCGCTACAGGGGCGAGAGTGCTGACTGAAAATATAGACGTGGCCCACGCGTGGATCGAATTTGAAAACGGCTGTATCGCGGAGGCTGTGACGAGCAGGCTGGCGGATGAAAAGGTCCGGCAGTTGAAGGTCTTTCAGCACAATTCCTGGCTGAATCTCGATTATCAGAAACAGGAGTTGACATGTTTTACAAGACGCGACGGCAGCGCGGAAAAAGAGGTACTGAAGCCTGAAGAAAAAGAGCCCTTAAAAGAACAGCTCATTTCGTTTATCGAGTGTGTCAAAAAAGGGACCCGGCCCCTCGTATCGGGACATGAAGGCAGGGACGCGCTGAAGGTGGCGCTTAAGATATCGGAGCTGGTTAATCAAAGGATATAAAGATAAACACAATGAACGATAACATATGATAAACATAACGAACAATAAAACAGTCATCCCCATGCTCGACGTCAAGGCCCAGCACGAGCCTCTCAAGGAAGAAATAAAGCAGGCGCTGAAAGACATCCTCGACAGCGGACAATTTATTCTCGGGCCGAATGTCAGGTCCTTTGAACAGGAAACAGCGTCATACCTCAATGTAAAGAATGCCGCCGCGCTTGCGTCGGGCACAGACGCCCTGTATCTCAGCCTCAAGGCCCTCGGCATAAAAGAAGGCGATGAAGTCATCACAACGCCTTTCACGTTTATCGCGACTGCCGAGGCGATAACCTATGTCAACGCAACCCCGGTCTTTGTTGATATTGACAGATATACATTAAACATAGACGTATCAAAGATAGAAGAGAAGATAACAGCGAAAACCAGGGCCGTCATCATAGTCCATTTGTTCGGACAGCCCGCCGACATGGATGAGATTATGGATCTGGCCCGTAAATATAATCTGAAAGTAATCGAGGACTGCGCGCAGGCCTTCGGCGCGAGATATAAGGGGAAAGCTGCCGGCTGCATAGGCGACGCCGGTTGTTTCAGTTTTTACCCAAGTAAAAACCTGGGGGCTTACGGCGACGGCGGCATGATGATAACAGACCATAATGAAGTGTTTGAAAAAGTCAGGCTGCTGCGCAATCATGGGACCGTGGCCCCTTACCGTCACGGTTTCATAGGATATAACAGCAGGCTTGATGAAATCCAGGCGGCGATACTGAGAATAAAATTAAGACATATCGATGAATATAACCGGAAGCGCGGCAATCTCGCCCGTATCTATACATCGGTCCTGAGCGGAGCTGTTCAATGCCCCGTTGAAATGACGGACCGGTCTCATGTCTATCATCAGTACACGATCAGGACCCCGCTCAGGGACAAAGTCTCAGCCGCCCTGAAAAACAGCAATATCTCATCAGTTGTCTACTACCCTCTTCCGCTTCATTTACAGGAGGCTTTTCATTATCTCGGATACAGGAAAGGCGATTTGCCCGAGAGCGAAGCCGCCGCTGACGAAGTCCTCTCAATCCCGATCTATCCTGAACTCGAGCCTGATAAGGCGGAGATGATCTCAGAGGCAATCCTCCAGGCAGTAAGACACGGGGACGCAGGTTAGCGTCCGTCGATCTTCTCATCAAGCAAACTTATAATTCTATAAACTGTTTTTTTATTGATTTTATGAGGCAAGTCCTTTAAAATAAGACGCCTGTTACAAAATAAAACGTCAGTGCTGCAAATTGAAGCGCTCAGCAAGTCGATAAGTTCTTTACATATAAAATTTACAAGAAGGAAGGTTGTGTGATGTTAACCAGAATAAAGAAATATCCCGGGGCGCTTTCTCTTTTAATAATAGTTGTATGTTGCATCCTGATGTCAGGGGCTGTGTTTGTGTATGCTTCAATGGAACCCGCACCCCCTCCTCCCACGGTTTCCGATACCGCATGGTGGGTGTGGCCTCTGGGGTTATTTGTTTTCACCTTTGTGCTCGGGATTGTGGCGGTCCTCGGGGGAGTTGGAGGCGGCGTCCTGTATGTGCCTATTGTCAGCGGCTTCTTTCCTTTCCATCTTGATTTTGTGAGAGCGACAGGCCTGCTGGTTGCGTTATCCACTGCCCTGGCGGCCGGACCGGGACTTCTCAAGAGAAACCTTGCCAGCCTCAGGCTTTCCATGCCCCTGGCGCTGATCGCTTCAGCCGCTGCAATAGCAGGCGCGATGATAGGTCTTGCGCTGCCGACAAATCTGGTCCAGACACTCCTTGGAGCAACAATATTAGGGATAGTCTTCATCCTGCTCCTCGCAAAAAAATCCGACTTTCCTAATGTGCCGAAACCTGACGCGCTGTCCTCCGCATTGGGAATAATGGGAATATATCATGAGGAATCGCTCGGGAAAGACATTGAATGGCATGTCCACAGGACCCCGCAGGCCTTGTTCCTTTTTGTCGTAATAGGCCTTATGGCCGGCATGTTCGGTCTCGGCGCGGGATGGGCAAATGTACCGGTCCTGAATCTCCTCATGGGCGCGCCGTTAAAGGTATCTGTTGCCTCGAGCGTATTTCTGCTTTCAATAACAGACACTGCCGCTGCATGGGTTTTCATAAACAAAGGCGCTGTCCTGCCCCTCATGGTAGTGCCTTCAATTGTCGGGGTCATGCTCGGCTCAAGGATAGGGGTAAGGATCCTTGCGACGGCAAAACCAAAAGCTATTAAATGGATGGTCATCGGACTACTATTTCTGTCAGGTTTGAGGTCCTTGCTGAAGGGCCTTGGAATCTGGAATTAGGAGGACAAACATGAACGATAATAAACCAAAGGCGTCTGAAGAACAATTGGTGTACGCAGATCTCCTCAGTAACGGCGCATGGACCGGGATCGGCATCCTTGTAGTGACTTTTATAATTTATGTCAGCGGACTGCTGCCGAATATCGTAGAATTCGACAAGTTACAGACCCTCTGGAAATTGCGCGCCGCCGAATACATCCATGAGACAGGCGCGCCCACGGGTTGGGGATGGACCTCCCTGCTTAATAACGGAGATATGCTTAATTTCATCGGAGTTGCCGTGCTCGCTGGAATGACAATAGTATGTTATTTGAGAGTAGTTCCGATATTTGTCAGAAAAAAGGACACCGTCTATCTCGTCATAACTTTCCTGGAGCTTTTTGTACTTTTGCTTGCAGCATCAGGAATCCTGACGGCAGGAGGTCACTAAAATGGCACAGTATTGTCCTACGGCCAAACTTGAAAAATTTCTTTTATCGACAGACGCCTCTGAATTCAGCGAAGGCGCCATACGGGAGGCAATAAACCTTTCGAAAACATGTTCAGGCAAACTGTTTGCCATATCCGTAATCGAGACAAATCCCGAATATGAGACACTCGCTCCCCAGCTTGTCGAAAAGGCTGAAAAAGAGACGAGGCGGCACCTTGAAGCAGTAAAGGCGCGCGCTTTGAAGGAAGGCGTTGACTGCGAGATAATTGCGCGACAGGGAGACGAGCCTTACAGATACATTGTCGAAGAGGCTGAGAAAATTAAAGCAGAGATAATAATCATGGGAAGGCGCGGCAGGAAAGGTCTCAAGAGGCTCATGATGGGCAGTGAGACTGCAAGGGTCATAGGACATGCCCCCTGCAAAGTGCTTGTAGTCCCGAGGGCCGCAAGAGTTGAATTCAGGAATATTCTTGTGGCAACCGATGGTTCAAAGTTTAGTGAGGCAGCCGTGTCGGAAGCAATAAGCATCGCAAAACGCTGCGATTCAAATCTGATCGTCATCTCGGTTGTTCCTTCTGAAGCAGGATCGCCTTTTGATATTGTCCATTCTGAAATGCATAAAGGGACCGTCTCTGACAAGGAATTTCAGGAAGCTGAAAAAAATGTAAAGAACGTAAAAACACTCGCTGAAGAAAACGGCGTCAGGGTCAAAGGATTCATCCTCTCAGGCAGACCCTATGAAGCAATAATCGAGACCGCAAAAGAGAATAAGGCCGACCTTATAGTAGTCGGCAGTCACGGCAGGACCGGACTTGCAAAAGTCTTTATGGGGAGCGTGACCGAAAGGGTCATCGGTCTTGCAGAATGCGCGGTACTGGTCGTGAAAGCCAAGTAAGTAATGTCCTAATTTTCCAGCCCGTACTTCTTCAGCTTTCTCCACAACGACACCCTGTCGATGCCGAGAATTTCGGCTGCAACGGTCCTGTTGCCGCCAACCTCCTTCAGGACCCAACGGATATAAGACATCTCCTGCTCTTCAAGGGAGGGGATATTCCCTTCCTTTTTCCTGAAAGTCCTGATACTCAGCTCCTTCAGGTCTTCCGGAAGATGCGCCATTTCAATCGTACTGCTGTTTGAGAGGGCGACCCCTCTCTCAATAATATTTTCAAGTTCACGCACATTCCCAGGAAAATCATAATTCATCAGCACAGCCAGTACATCCTGAGATATATCACTGATATCCTTTTTCATGAGGGCCGCGTATTTTTTGAGGAAATAGTAACTCAAGAAAGGGATGTCGTCTTTCCTTTCAGAAAGCGGCGGGATGCGGATAGAAACAACATTCAGCCTGAAATACAGGTCCTGCCTGAAATTGCCGCTTTTTATGGCATCGCTTATATCCC
Organism: Nitrospiraceae bacterium; assembly: GCA_003599505.1. GTDB lineage: Bacteria > Nitrospirota > Thermodesulfovibrionia > UBA6902 > UBA6902 > SURF-23. Next base: position 56,576 of record QZKO01000067.1, read on the forward strand.
GGTTCGTCGCGGCTATGAACCTGACATCCACCTTGAGCGGCTTTGTCGCGCCGACCCGTAAAACCTCTTTTTCCTGGATGACCCTTAACAGCTTTACCTGCATGGACGGCGGCATCTCGGTTATCTCATCAAGGAGCAAGGTCCCGCCTGATGCCATTTCGATGAGCCCTTTCTTTTCCGCAGTAGCTCCGGTAAACGCGCCTTTTTCATGACCGAACAGCTCATTCGACAAAAGCTCCTTTGTAAAGGCCCCACAGTTGACGGCGAAGAACGGTCCTTCAGCCCTTGCGCTGTTGAAATGGATATAACGCGCGAACATTTCTTTTCCGGTCCCGCTTTCACCGCCCAGGAGGATATTGCAGTCAGTCGGCGCGATCTGACGGGACGTCTCAAGCAGCCTCTGCATATGAGGGTCCTGGGTGATGACCTTGACCCTGCCTTCAAATTTTTCAAGCTGCTCCCGCAGTTGCGCGTTCTCTTTTTTCAGCTTTACTTTCTCAATCGCCTCTCTGACCACCCTTCTCACCTCGTCAAGTTTGAGCGGTTTGGCGATGTAATCGTAAGCCCCCTTCTTTATTGCCTGTATGGCGGTCTGCACAGTGGCATATCCCGTTATCATGATTACCTCTGTATCAGGATAAAGCTCCCTGCATTTTTTTAATATCTGCATACCGTCGACCTTTTCCATCTTCAGGTCCGTGAGCACGACGTCGACCCCCTGTTCTTCAATCAGCTTCAGCGCCTGCTGTCCCTTAGAGGTCCCCGTGACTGCGTATCCTTCCTTTTGCATTGCATTTACCAGACTTCTGAGCGAGATCGGCTCGTCGTCGACAATCAGTATTTTGGGCTTGTGTTCCATCGTGTTTTTTTTCCTGAACCCTCGACCCCTCGACCATAGACCCTTATTCTGTAACATCTTACCATCCTTAATTGCAATTTGCAACATCACCCCCTCCAATGCAACAGTTTCGGATTCTCTCTATATTCGGTCTGTTAATTCAATCGCGATGCATTTTGCAATACTGCATAATACAAGTCCGGTTTCAGGAACATCGTGATTTCATGATGATATGTCTTTCTTTCATCCTGGCATGAATATTGATAAAACAGACATCCGGAAGGTATGAAAAATTCCGATAATCTTAGAAAGGAGGCTTATATGAAAAAGTTTCTGAAAAAATTAGAGACCGTTTATGCTGCGGCAGCGTTCGCGGAGGCCGGAGAATTCGAAACGGCAAGGGAGATGCTGAAAGAAGAAAAAAGAATAAAAAAGCGGGACATCGCAAAGCCCAGACCGCGGAAACAGTTAAGGGCGGATTGAACGATGAAAAAGCGTCTGAAAGAATTGGATGATACATTTGCCGCCGCTGCCTTTGCCGAGGCAGGAGAGTTTGAGACCGCAAAACAGATACTCAAAGGCAGAAAAAAGGTATTGCTTACGCTCACCGGCAGGGAAAGCGACCTGAAGTCATTCCGGTACGCTCTTAACATCTGCAAGCGTATAGACGCGGAGCTCGAAATACTTCATGTCAGTCGAAGCATCGGGACACTTAAACTGCTGAAGCAATTCCAGGATGAACCTGGAGCGGAAAAGACCGGTTTCAGGATAATCGAAGGCATCGGCTGTCTGAAGGAAGCCATTATCGGCCATACCGAAAAGAGCCCGGACATCCAGTTTGTCGTGGTTGAATCATCCGAAGCGCTCAATATGGACTGCACTAAAAATGAGAGGGTCCTTTCGAAGGCGTGGAAAAATTTAAAATGCCCCCTGGTGCTGGTTTCAGAGGCGTCAGGAGCATAGCTATCTACAAAATAAAATCGTTAAGGAGGAAAACATGTCACACAGCAATGTCAAAAAGAAGCCCGTCGGGAAGATGCTGCTGATGGGCGTCATATCGGCGGCGCTTTACGTGCTGCTGCTGTTAAAGCAGGACGTTATTATCAGTTATATCGGTCAGGGCGGAGTGTATGCAATCTTGCCGATAATAACGGCATTCATATTTTCTTATGTTCACGGGTCATTCACAGGCGATTTCTGGACGGTCATGGGAATAGAGGCCGCGAAGAAGAAGAAGGAGGTAAAATAACATGCAGGATATAGCTCAGGCAGCGACAAATTTTGTAGATCTTGAGTCATGGAACCTTATTTACCTCTTTCTCGTCGGCTTTGTCGGCGGCCTTGTAAGCGGATTCATAGGTTCAGGCGGGGCCTTCGTGCTCACACCGGCAATGATGAGCATGGGCGTTCCCGGACTTGTTGCAGTCGCAAGCAATATGTGCCACAAGTTCCCCAAGGCGCTTATAGGCTCCCTCAAACGCGCAAAGTACGGACAGGTTGATGTTAAACTGGGGATCGTTCTCGGCATATCCGCGGAGGCCGGAGTCCTTTATGGAGCGCATATTCAGGAGGGTATAAAGAAGTCATTCGGTGAAGCGGGTTCAAACCTGTACGTCAGCGCGGCTTTTGTAATAATCCTTGCCATAGTAGGCGGTTTTGTTCTGCTGGATGCCTGGAAGACTTACAGATCCGGCAACGCACAGGAAGAAGAAAAGGCGACAAAACTTGCAAAGTGGGTGCAGTCAATCAACATCCCCGGCACGATGGTTTATTTCAAGTGCCTGAACGCCCGGATATCCGTCCTGTTCACCATACCTCTGGGCTTTGCGACAGGCATGCTGGCTGCAACAATAGCTGTGGGCGGCTTCATCGGCGTTCCTGCGATGATTTACGTTCTCGGCGCCCCCAGCCTCATGGCTTCAGCTACCGAGCTCGTAATCGCCTTTGTAATGGGTCTCGGTGGTTCGTTTAAGTACGCCCTGAGCGGGTTGGTCGATATCCGTCTTGCAATGATCATACTTGCAGGCTCGCTCTTCGGGATTCAGTTAGGCGCAATAGGAACGACCTATGTAAAACCGTTCATGATAAAAGTGGTCATGGGCGTAATCATGGTTATCGTCCTTTTCAGCCGCGCCCTGATGGTGCCGGTGTACATGTCCCAGCTTCATCTTATCGATGAAATCAGCGCCGGTTCGGCAGCGCTGCTGAAAAATGTAAGTTTCGGTATAATGATCTTCGCCCTTGCATTGGGAGCGTTTATAGTCCTGAGAGCCATGTGGCAGGGACGCAGAGCGGAGCAGTCGGCCGCGCGCGCGGCGTTTGAACATGGTGAAGCTTAACTATGGGATTGTACCGAAAAATACTCGTGGCCTTTGACGGCTCGGAATCAAGCGTGAATGCCCTTCATCAGGCATTCACGCTTGCCAATGACGAGAAGAGCTGGATAACCGTGGCAACGATAGTGCCTTCTTACGAAGGCGACCTGGACCTTACCGGTGTAAAGGACATACACAAGACACTGCGTCACACCGGAGAGGAAATGCTTTTTAGGGCAAAAGCGATTGCCGAAAAGGAGCGGGCGTTTATAAAAACCCTTCTCGAAGAAGGTCCGCCCTATGAAAAACTGGTGGACATCGCAGAAGCGGAAAATGCAGGGATCATCGTTATGGGAAGACAGGGGAAGTCACGTCTTGAGCGGGCTTTTGTGGGAAGCGTCACGGCCCGTGTTATCGGTCACGGCACAAGAGACGTCCTGGCCGTGCCTGAGAACGAGTCCCTCGGATGGAAGAAGATCCTTCTCGCGACCGACGGATCGAAGTATAGTGACGCCGCTGCCCAAAAGGCGATAGAGTTCGCGAAATCGTATGGCGGCGAGCTCAGGGCCATTTCAGTGGTCGACGTGCCGACTGAATTTTATGCGGAGGCCCCGAAAGCGGTAGAAGACCTGATCAGAAAAGCAAAAGAGTTTGTCGCGTCAATAAAGAAGACGGCTGAAGCCTCAGGTATTGTGACCGAAACCTTTATCGGCGAAGGCGAAGCATATCAGGTAATAACCGATTTTGCAAAAAAAGAAAATGCGAGTGTGATCCTCATGGGAAGTCACGGACGGACCGGTTTCAGGAAGGTCATCATGGGAAGCGTGACTGAAAAAGTTATCGGTTACGCCCCATGCCCTGTTCTGATTGTTAAATCCTGACATCCCGACACTGACTCTATCCTCATGTCTTCAAAATAATGTATCATTAGAGACCGGTAATTTATGCAATTAAAAATATGGCATAAGATGATCATCGGCATCTCCATCCCCGCGCTTATCACGTTAACAGGAGGTTTTTTCACGTACGCGTATATCAATGACGTGAAACTCAGGCATGGTTTTGTCGAGATAGCGGATGACCTGAGGGATCGGGTGCTTGAAGTCAGACGAAGCGAGAAAAATTTCGTGCTCCATAAAACAGAGGAGTATTACAACTACTGCAACGACGGGATAAATATACTTAATCGCTCTCTGAACGGTATATCGCCGGAAATCGCTGAACAGGTCGGGAAGAATGATTTTTCATTCCTTCGTGATTCCCTTAAGGCATATTCAGGACTTCTGATCGACCTGCTGGGGCATTACCGGCAGGAAGATATATTTATTGAAAAAGTAAGGGATGAAGGAAGAAAGCTGGAGGCTTTCGTCAAAACGGAAAAACACGCCCCGGAGCTCTCGATAAACTTTGTCCTGGATCTCAGACGCCTTGAAAAGGACTATATGCTGTTCCGAGACACGGCGTCCTTTAACAGGATGAATGATGCGCTTTCAGAAGTCAACAGCCTCGTACCTTCTTGCCCGGACTGCGCGCGGTATCCGGAAGCGATCAATGATCTCATTTCAGTTTACAACAAAATAAACGCTATGGAGAACGACCTGCTGATTGCCGGCAGGGGGATCGAAGACACGACAAACAGGATAGCGCAGAGCGAACGGCAAAAGGTAAATGCCTTTTTCACATCCACGCAGCGGTTTTTGATGATCGTCCTTATTCTGTTTTGCACACTGATCCCTCTGTTCGTATACCAGACCGCCTCGTATGTCGTAGCGCCGATAAAACGGCTCGCTGATATCACACGGAAAATTTCAGAAGGCGATATGACATTGAGGGCGCCGATCAAAGAACATGATGAAACGTACACCCTTGCGGTATCGTTCAACAGGATGCTGGACCATCTGCAGCTCACCCGCAGTTCTCTGGAAAAAAGCCTTGAGCTCCTCCATGAAAAGCACGTGGAAGTGGAGAAGCGCGCGTCCCTCGGGTTCCTTGTTTCGGGGGTCGCCCACGAGCTTAACAACCCTCTCAACAATATCTCCCTCACAGCGGAAACAATGAAGGAAGACCTTCAGGAGCTTTCCACTGAAGAACTCAGGGAGCATATCCAGGATATTATCTCACAGAGCGAGCGCGCCAAACACATCATCGAAGAGCTCCTTGACTTTGCGGGCACGCGGAAATCTACCGCCATGGAGAAGCTGGATATCATCAATGTGCTTGCGGAATCCATCAACCTTGTCGCGAACCAGTTGAAGGTCTCGCACATACATCTGAAAAAAGACATTCATAAAACCCCCGTCTTCATAAAAGGCAACCAGAGCAAGCTCGAAGAAATATTTGTCAACATCATGGTAAACGCCATCCACGCCATGAAAGAATCCGGGACTCTTTCCATCTGCGCCAAACCGGACGAAAAAGAGAAATCCATCACCGTTGAAATAAGCGATACGGGATGCGGGATACCGAAGAAATATCTAAATAATATTTTTGAGCCTTTTTACACCACCAAGCAGTCGGGCCTGGGGACCGGACTCGGTCTGGCCGTAACCCGCAGTCTTGTTGAAAAGCATTCCGGCGATATCGATGTCAGGAGCAAAGTCGGCGAAGGCACGACCTTTACGGTAAGATTTCCGCTATACACGGAGACAGACTGAAATCCATGGAAAACAAACTCCGCATCATGATCGTTGATGATGAGCCTATCGTCGGAAAAAGACTCAAGCGGCTGTTTGAAAAAGAAGGCTTTGAGGTCGGGACCTGTACCAGGGGTTCTGTTGCAATTGAAGAGCTGAAAAGAAAACATTTCGACATTGTGATTACTGATCTCATGATGGGAAATGTTGACGGCATGAAGATTCTGGAATTTGTCAAAACGAACCACCATGTCACCCGGGTCATAATCATCACCGGTTTCGGCAAGAAGGAGACTGCTGCCGAGGCCTTCAGCAAAGGCGCCTTCGCTTTCATTATCAAGCCCTTTAAAATTGATGAGCTCAGGGAAGTTGTCAGGAAGGCCTGCGCGGGATTAAAGGCCAAGAGCGCCTCCTGATTGATTAAATACTTTAATTGACGCTTACGGCAGGACCTTGTCCACAATCTCTTCGATCCTGCTTGCGAACAGTATCTCGATCCCTTCCCTGATCTCCCCGGGAATACCGTCAGATTCTATTTTATTCTTGAGCGGCAGGATTACGGTCTTTACCTTCGCCCTTTTTGCGGCAAGTATTTTTTCCCTGACGCCGCCGACAGGCAGGATACGTCCGCTCAGGGTAAGCTCTCCGGTAACCGCCACATCTCTCCTTGCGGGCCTGCCGGTAAGGAGGGAAACAAGGGCCAATGCAATGGTCGTCCCCGCTGAAGGCCCGTCCTTCGGTATGGCGCCTGCAGGGACGTGTATGTGGACGTCATGGCCTTCAAAAAAGTTTTCGGGGATGCCGAATGCCGGCGCGTTGCTGCGGATGTAACTAAGCGCAGTCTGCGCCGATTCACGCATCACGTCTCCGAGGGAGCCGGTCAGGATTATCTGCTGCCTCCCCTTCATTGTCGCGGCCTCAATGAATATGATATCGCCTCCCACCTCCGTCCATACAAGCCCTGTTGTGACGCCCGGCCTGTTCTTCCCTTCCGCGATTTCAAAGTAATATCTTCGCGGCCCCAGAAATTTTTCAATTGCAGCGGGAGTTATCATCACTGCTTCGGCTTTCCCGTGCTCCTGCACATAATCCTTTGCGATCTTCCGGCATATCGCCGAGATCTCCCTGTTTAAATTCCGTATACCCGCCTCATATGTATATTCCTGGATAATCCTGTAAATTGCGTCTTCGGTAAATCCGGGCGGGTTATCGGTCAGGCCCGTTTCCCTTATCTGCCGGGGGACCAGAAACCGGGACGCGATGTTCACCTTCTCTTCTTCCGTGTAGCCGGAGAAACGGATTACCTCCATCCGGTCTCTCAGGACATCGGAAATATTTTCGGCAATGTTGGCAGTAATAATAAACATAACGTTTGAAAGGTCAAAAGGGACGTCAAGATAATGGTCTATGAAGTTCGCGTTCTGCTCGGGGTCCAGCGCCTCAAGCAGGGCCGCGGCTGGGTCTCCCTTTGAATCATTCCCTATCTTGTCCAGCTCGTCAAGTATTATCAGTGGATTGGACGAGCCCGCCCTGCGGATTTCCTCGATGATCCTCCCGGGCATGGCCCCCGCGTAAGTCCTTCTGTGCCCCCTGATCTCGGCCTCGTCCTTTACTCCTCCCAGTGAGATGCGTACGAACTTCCTTCCGAGGGCGCGCGCGACAGACCGTCCGAGAGAGGTCTTGCCTGTTCCCGGAGGGCCTGAAAAGCAGAGCACCGGTCCTTTTGTTTCCCGCTTAAAACTCTTTCTGTCCAGCGCCTGTTTCACCACTGATTTAACGTCATCGAGACTGAACGGCTTCGCGATATAATGAAAGGCCCCGTGTTTCATGGATTCCACGGCGCTGTCCACTGTTGCGTATCCCGTAATCATGACCACCGCTGTATCAGGATGCCTCGTCTTCGTCCTTTTCAGTATCTCCATGCCGTCTATATGCTCCATTTTAAGGTCGGTGAGTATGACGTCAAAGCCGGATGCTTCAATCCTCTTCATGGCTTCAACACCGTCCGGAGCAGTGACCACTGTGTAATTCTCCTTTGTCAGCGCATGGGTCAGATTCCTCCTGACTATCTCCTCATCATCCACTACCAGTATCCTCGGCCTCCTGTTCATCTTCAGATTTTTGACCGCGAGATATTCCAGTATCCTTTCCTTGATCTTCTGTAATCCGTAGTGGTCTTCATCGAGGGTCCCTGCCGCCCTTTCAAGGTCCAGGTTGTCGTCGGTTTTTCTGTTCCACGGGAGGGAGACAAGGTATTCAATGTATGTAACCCCGATTGTGTATTCAGCGGTAGCGGGGCCCATCTTCTGCAGCAGGCCGAGCTCCCTGACTGCTATCTGCTCCGCGGGTGAAGGCATCCGGGCGTTCCTGATCTTTTCCTGCAGCTCTTCCAACACCGCGTCAGTCTTTGTGTCTTCCGGCTCCTCTGACTTCCCGAAGAATTTCATGTAAACCAAGCCTCCGGCGGTCCGCTGAAGAACCGTTCAAGGGGGATGCCGCCCTCTCCTATAAGTAAAACTGAAGCATCGGGATATTTCATCCGGAACCTGTTAATGCCTGCTCTGCCCCTGACAGTTCCGCTCTTTACTTCAAGCGCCCATGTTGAAGCCCCCTTGGTCACGATAAAGTTTACTTCAAAGCCAACAAATACTCAATGATTGAGTATTATTACTCAATGACTAAACAGGGCAGTTCTTCCACTACGGCGCCAGGCCTTGTATAAGTTAACGTCATTTTTCTGTGACCAGTCAGTTACAAGTTATGACTGTTTGTCATTCCGGCTTGTCCGGAATCGAGTTGCGCGAAGGATTCCCGATTACTACCTCGGTAATGACGATCCTTATGATATTTCCGGGTCTATGACAAAACATGTTCCTTTATTTATGAACTCATTAGTAACTTCCCATATAATCTGTTAATCTTGTATACTTTGAAAACTGACATCTGATAAACATCAGATGAAAGTTAACGCTCACGCAACACGATGAGCAACCCGCAGCTTCTATTAGGAGATGATAAGACAGATTGAAAAGACGAATTAACCTCCTGCGTGAATTTTCCATACCGCTGTTTACCGGCGTGGTAGCGGCCCTCATCTGGGCCAACTACGGTCCCGAAAGTTACCATCACTTTATCCATGGACCTTTCATCGGGCCCCTCAGCTTTCACTTCATGACTAACGATATTTTCATGGTCTTTTTTTTCGGTATCGCTGCGGTTGAAATAACCCAGAGCTTCATGCCGGGCGGAGACCTCAACCCAGTCAAAAAGGCAGTGAACCCGCTCATGGCGACCCTGGGCGGCGTGCTCGGGCCCGCGATCGTATACCTGGCGCTGAACCATTTTATCGGCTCTGAGGAGCTTCTCAGGGGCTGGGGGATCCCGACGGCAACAGACATCGCTTTCGCGTGGCTTGCGGCGCGCCTGGTCTTGGGGAGAAACCATCCGGCGATTTCCTTTCTGCTTCTCCTTGCGGTAGCCGACGACGGGATAGGCCTTGCCATCATCGCAATCTTTTATACCGATCCGGCCTTGCCGGTCAAGCCCCTGTGGCTTATTTTGACATTCGGCGGCATGCTCGCCGGTTACGGGCTGCGCAGGCTGCGTGTCCGTTCATACTGGCCCTACTTGCTGTTCGGGGGCGGACTTTCCTGGGGCGGGTTGTTTAACGCCCACCTCCATCCGGCGCTGGCGCTTGTCTTCATCATCCCTTTCCTCCCTCAAGCGAGGAAGGAGAAAATGCACCTGTTCGACGAAGACCTGGCGGACCATTCCACCATCGCCCAATTTGAGCATGAATGGAAGATCATCGTGGACTTCGGCTTGTTCATGTTCGGGCTCGCCAATGCAGGAGTCGAATTCTCCAGTATCGGGACCGCGACATGGCTTGTCGTTGCCGCGCTGTTTATGGGAAAGACCGCCGGGATATTTTCTATGGGCGTCATTGCCGAAAAACTCGGTTTCCCCCTGCCGCATAAAGTGAAAAAGAAGGAGCTTTTTGTGGTCGGGATCATCAGCGGATTAGGCTTCACCGTCGCGCTATTCGTTGCCGGGCAGGCCTTTGTCGACCCTGTGCTGAAAGGCGCGGCAAAGATGGGGGCCATGTTGAGCTGTTTGTCCGGGCTTGTTGCCTTCGTTGCTGGTAAGACTCTGAAGATCCAGAAAATCCATTAACCGACTCTGGTTCGTCATGCCCGAGGTTTTAGTCGTAAGGTTATTGCTTTCCCTTAATAAACGGTATCGCGAGCAACTGCGCCAGGCCAAGCTCCTTCGGGTCCCTGAAGTTTGCAAGCCCTATATTCATATCGATATGACCCTTGTCCGGCTGGGCTTTATACGTTTTGAAAATCCGGTCCCACCACGGCAGGTTGAAGCCGAAGTTGCTGTTATATTCATTGATAATGACGGAGTGATGGACCCGGTGCATATCAGGCGTAACAACGAACAACCTGAGCGCCCTGTCCAGTCCGGGAGGGAACTTAACATTACTGTGGTTGAACATCGAGGTCGCGTTCAGCAGCACTTCAAACGCCACCACCGACCAGGGCGGAGCGCCGATTATTATAACCGATACGATTTTGATCCCCATGGACAGGACAATTTCTCCCGGATGAAAGCGCGTGCCTGTGGTCACGTCAAAATCGAGGTCCGTATGGTGCATCCGGTGAAACATCCACAACGGCTTCATGTAATGGACGGCGACATGCTGAAGATATATGATGAGATCGAGAACTATTACCGATATGACGCCGGCCGTGAGTACCGGGACCCCTATGTTGTTGAATATCCCCCAGCCGCGCTCCGCGCTCAGCTTTGCCACATCGAATGCCATCAGGGGGAAGATCAGCCGGACCGCGGCGCTGTCGATAAAAGTTATGGAAAGGTTATTGAACCACCGCGCGGCCTTTGAAGTCTTTAAAACACGCCTCGGAGCAATCAGCTCAAGGACCGCCATCACGGCAAATACCCCGAAGAAAAAACCGAGCCTGATATAAATCTCATTCATGTGTGGGGTCAGGCTTGCTTTCATGCATTTAATTTCCTTATTACCCTTTGAACTATTTTCCCTTCTTCCCTGTTCTCAGAGGTCTTGCTCCATCGCGATAATACCGACAAATCCCTTTTTAATTCACTCTGCAATTCCACCAGCCGATATCCCGATTCCCTGCATGCCCCGGCAAATATGACCCTTGCCGACTTTACTGCGTTCCCCCTTCCGCGTGACTTTATTTCTTCTTGTGAAACGCCGGTTTCCTCTAAGACTGCTGCAAATACCTCTTTAAGGGGCGGCTTCCTGACCCGTTTGTCCAGATTATCCACTTCCTCCGCTACTTTCTCTATAAACTTTTCATCTCCAATAATCTGCTGACCCACGGCCTTGTATACTGACCCGTCACTTTTTATCCCGATTGCAACATCCACAAAATCCCTGTACAGCTTCCGCGCCTCCGACGGCCTCTCTGAAAACATTCGCAATACCTTGTCCGTTTCAACAACCCCTTTATTACCGTCCAGGTATTCACGGTGGCTGCTCCATTTGTACTCCTGCGGCTTCTCTACCAGCTTCGCCCGCACCGGATTTAAGTGTATGTATCGGACCAGGCTTAACAGATATATGTCCCTGTCACAAAGATATGCCTTGTATCTCCCCTGAAAAAGATGCCCTGTTTTCTTATATCTTTGATTAAAGTACCGCGTATACGTAAAGCTGATTACCTGCATTATCCTCGATATCGGCGTCTTCGGTGTCTCCACCAACAAATGCACGTGATTTGTCATCAGCGTATAGGCATATATTATAAACCCATGCCGCCTCCTGTATCTTTCTACAAGTTCAAGATACTTGAATCTGTCTTTTTTATCTTTAAATATCGCCTGTCGCTGATTGCCACGCACTATTACGTGATAAAATGCTCCGGGATACTCTATTCGCGGTGGTCTCGCCATTGTGAACTAATTTTAGCTGTCTCATCTGCACGTTTGCAAGCCTGACCCTATACGCTCTATACGCTCTGACCCTATACGCCTACAAGTGCGTTTTGTTATCTGATGTTTTACATATTCGTTGTCCCTATTTTTTCTCTATTCTCCTTTGTTCAATATCTTTGCTGTAATCGTCTATTGAACGAAGAATATCTCCAGTTATATCAGGATGTCCAAAAAAGAAAAGCTTGCCTCGCTTGGCTGTATCGACATAGACTTTAGTTCTGTCTTCTGCTATCGGCTCTAACCATATTGAAACTTTAGAACCAGTCGCCCAGTATGTACCTGGAAATCCTCCGGCTGAAATAAAGCCCTCAATATATGAATCGCCAGCTTTTTCAATATCTACATTATAAGTCACAATTACATCGAGAACTATTTTACGGGCTTGTTGAATAGGATGTTCTAATACAATACTCTGTGATTCCGATTTTACAAGCGGTAAACATCCAATGTGACACAATAATAATGTTGCAACTATAATAAATCTTTTAAATTGTAAGAAATTAATTATTTTCATAGCCGTCTCATTTTGCCGGCGTTCTGAACCTGAAAGGCGTGTTGCTGACTGAAGTTCTGCCAGTCGCAATGCCGATTGTATAAATAACCGTCTCGTCAAAGGTACTCCAGTCACTAACAGACGACCCTCTACGTTTCCGGACTGACCAGTAGTAAAGTGTATCGTATTCGAGCGGCCTCTCAAGCTTATGAAAGTTATCTTTTAAATTCTCAACATAATATACTTCGTTACCCCAGCTAATACTACTCTCTGGATAAGCAGATGCTGCTTTTACTTCTTCTATATTTGGCTTCCATATAGAAAAATCAAAGGTAGTACTATCTTCCACTGCTGCTTCCCATTTGAAGTCAGGTTGAAGTGAATCAACATTTACTGGTGTCATTTGAGGTAACAATAAACTATTTTTAGGGGCAATTGGCTTTATTCCGCTATAATGACGCATTGCAGGCATACAACTTGCGACAAGAGTAAAGAAGAAACAAAGAATAATCACTTTTTTCATTTTGTTTCCCTCCCTTCAGTTACCATTAAAAGTTTTGAGAAATCGAAGCATTATTTGTTTTCTTTAATATTAATTATTTTGTATTCATTATTAGCTCTGACGTTATAGACACATGCAATACCTTCTATTGCCCGCGCCCAACATCTTCTATTAGTATCTACTTTGAATGATTCAATAACTTCGCTGTTGGTTGCGTTTGATATTTTAATAAGTCGGATATCTTCTGCTTTAAAAATAAAATGTATCTGCCTTCTCGCCGACAGCTTAACAGGTTGATGATTGTCCAAATAAAAGTAAATGTCATTATTCAAAGAATTATCAACCAATAAAGAAAATTGATCCTTATGCGGATTAGCATCCGTAATCTCATAAACCAAGTCAAATACAACTTCTAATAATGCAAGAATTCTGTAAAGTATTTTGGCAAGTATTGGAATACGCGGAAGTAAGCTATATATCCCATTGAGAAAATTGTGATAAAAAATCCCTTTCCCTTCTATGAAGTGCATACCGTTAGACTTTGTTGGTATTTTTTGAATAACCATATCCGCGACTGGTCCTAATGAGCCTGATGTTGCTTCAACATAGCCTATTGGTATATCTTCCGTCTCTATTAAAGGTGAAGGATTAAAATCATCAAGTGTAAAAAATGGTGGCCGTAAAAAGAAGAACCGTTTATTCTTTATTTCTAATTGATCAGATATATTGTCAAAATCGATTTGTTCTCCTTGCAATTCTGTTTTTCCCGCTTTTGCGGCGTACTCAACTGGAGGTGGTGAGCTTTTGGATGAAATTAGAGAAGGGAGGAACTTAATTGTTGAATAACCAACAATTCCAATAATTCCAAATACAATCAGCACAAAAACAACCATAGAAGAACTCATTATAATAGTTTCTACTTTTTCCCATCTTTTTCTTTTTCGTTTAAGTTGCTCAGATTGTTCAAAAGCTTTTATTGTAGTTTCACGTTGATTCTCAATAGTTTCATTTTGACACATATCTTTTAAAGAACATACTAAGCATTTGTCGCTTTTGTATCTTTCATAAAACCGACTATAGCAATCTGGCTTTTCCTGAGTTTCTTTCTCATGACTCATAATGCACTACCTCCATACAGATAATGCGGCGCTGCTCAACTGCTGCATTCTCCCCGTAGCGAAGCGGAGGGGAGAACGATAAGCTCACTGACGAGTGCCAAGAAGCACGTCAAAGAGCATGAAACCGATTTGATAATCATAAGTCATAATCAGTCTGTAAAAGCGTCCTGTGGCACTCGTTCACGTGCAGCGTCAGGTTATCTGCTGTTACTTATATCCTAACTTTACTTCTGTCCCGTCTGGCAAAATTACTTTGCCCTTCCCACGCAGATAAACATAGCCGTATGATTCAATAATTCCGAAATTAAGCCTATCGGATTTATCACCTTCGTTAAGAAAATTATAATTTCCTATTCTTACACTACCGTATATTTCATGAATACTACCATTACCCAAAGGAGCGGTTATATCTGCCTGAGATTCAGGGACTTCTTTTTGGTATATGATGTATATTGGTTTATTAAAAGCATCGAACCTATCAAACATTGCTCCTAATAACCGAGGGTTCATACCAGCCTGCTTTATGAGTTCCTTAACTGATTCACGTGATGCTAATGTAACATTATCTACAGATTTTGAATTATTTACTCTGGAAACACAGTTAACCAAATTAAAACAGGCAGCCATCATTTCACTTGATAGAGGGATTTCTTTTATGAAGAATCTGTTTCCTAAACCATTTTTTTTAATATCTTCAATAGTAGTTGGGGGATTTGCCTCGGTCTCTAATTTATTTATAGACTCATTTGGAGAGATGGCCGGGTTTGTTTGAGCAAGCTTTTCGAATAAAATGACGTCATATTTGAGCATTGCTTTTCTCGTTTTTATATCCACAGACTTTGACTCTTTATCAGATGTGATCAATTTTACTTTCCACCCTTCGCCTCTAAAGTCATTTGTGATTGTAGTTGCAATTATACTTGTACCCCGCGATTCTTTTATGGGATCAACAAGTAAACCATATTTTTTTGCGTCACTATATTTCACAAAAAAACTATTATCTGGATATTCAACTAATGTTAATTCTATCCCTTTAATAATCCAGGTTCCATCATTCGCCACTGTTGAGCTCATAATGCCTTCACTGATCGTACCAATAAATTTATTCTCAGTTTGTTCTGTTTGTTCAGCATAACCAGCAGTACTTAAAACGATTATTAAAACAACTATCAAATCTATTGTTTTTTGTATCATATTAATATTCTCCTTTTCCTTTTAGAAAACAAATCCCAAATAAAATCATCGTGCTAATGATACCAACTACGCTTAGACTCAAAGGCATTGGGCCGCCTCCTTTTGAACATCCTGAAGAATATAGATAATTTTACTATTAACACTGTTCCTATTAAAGAACAAATACCTCCACAAATTTTTGCAAATAATGACATTCCTATCCCCCCTTTCTTTGTCAGCAATGGGCAACTCGTTTATAAAAGGTTTTATTTATTCTCTTTTCTAAAAATATAGTCATCGGCAATACCTGTCTTCTCATTAACTAAAACCAATAACATATCAGTTTTAGTCTCCATATCTTGTTTACCAATAATTGGAACAGTTACCATTTGTCCTTCCATCTTGGTAAAGGTATAACCATAAATCCGATGGTCTTCTGTAATTTTATGCTTTGATGAAAACAAGTCAAAAGAGGGGTATACAAACTGAGGGGCCATCATGCCAACCATAGCTCCTTGTTTTGATGATGCTGCTTCCTCGCCTTGTTTTTGTATAACATTAGGAATACCAAACCACTGGATAATATCTTCTTTCGTGGTTTTGCCGGGTTGAATCATTTTAACCATATCTTCTTTTATTGGTGTTCCCATTTTGAACGACTGCCCCATAAACATACATCCTGCTAAAAACAGGATGGTAACGAAAATGCACAAAAGAAATCCGTTAATCTTTGATTCTCTTTTCATAACATATTCTCCTTTCTTGCATACATCAAACCTAATAAAGTACGTCTTGGCACAGCACTAAAATTTTCTTTGCATGAATTACATATAACATCTTGCATAGCTGTTCCCATAACAGCCCTCCTTTTCATGCCCTCAGTGAGCAGATAACGAGTCTGTAGAATAAGTCTCCGGCCCGAAAAATCAATTTGATTTTGGGAATCATAAACCCTTGCTTCACCCAAGATCGTTCAATACAGTGCATTCTGAGCATCCGTTTTTTTGCTCAACCTCTCGCAATTTTTCAGAGAGGCCTTTTTCTACAGCTTCAACGATATCTATACTACGCAGTAGGAATAGTAAAAAGAACCCGGAATTCGCTGATAGAAAATTATAAACTTCCCTGTGGCCGTTTGTCACGAAAAAAATACAAAAGGAGGTAACCGCTCAGTCACGTGGGGGACAATACCCCCCCCTTTTGGCAAAGGGGGGCGAGGAGGGATTTTTTCAATACATTCTATAAAATCTCCCCTAACCCCTCTTTTTCAAAGAGGGGGACCTTCACACACACCCTCCACTGAAGGGTTACAGTTGCGCGGGCGCGCAATTAGACGGATCTTCTACGGCGGCTTTATTCTTCAAGCTGGACCCTTATATACGCCTTCTTTCTCAGCTCCCCGATATGCTCAACGATCTTCTCTTTTAACTCCGTGTCAATAAGGCGGTCTTCTATTTTGTCTTTGACTTCATAGAATTCCTCCTCACCGAACTCTTGCCTGTTCCGGGTGTAATATGATTCGATCTCTTCAATCGGTATATGGATAAACGCCCTTATGCTCCTCTCGATGTATTCTTTCACAAGCGCGGCGTCATTTCTCCTTTCCGCGATGTCCCGTGTTCCTCCGGGCATCAGTCTTTTTGCCTGGTCCAGAAGCAGCGCCCTGTCTATCATGCCGTTCAGGACTTTTTCCCCGGTTACTCCGGGATCGGACTTTCTCGCGGCCTGAAGCTCCTCATCGTATTCGCTCAGCAGGATCAGCCGGTTATTCACTATCGCTACTATCCGGTCCAGGACCTCAGCGTAGCTATTAGCGGTCAGCAACCAACTGACAGCAATCAGCAACAGAATCAAAATTAATATTTTCAGGTTCTTCATTCTCCTTTAACTCCAAACTCTAAACTTGCAACTTTCCGGGCGGGTTTAAAACCCGCCCCTACCCCCTTTGCCCTACACGCTAATCCTAAAACGCATGTCCGAAGCTGTAATGGATCTCTCCTGAGCTCTCCCCGGGCTCCCTGTTCATTTTGCGTCCATAGTCCACCCTGAAAGGCCCTACAGGCGTTCTGTATCTCAGGCCGATCCCGGCCGTATATTTCAGTTCATCTTTTATGTCTTCAAATAATTGCCATACGTTGCCGGCGTCCAGAAAAGTCACCAGACCAAACCCTTTCCCGAGGGCGACCCTGAATTCTCCGTTCATAAGCGCGAAGATATTCCCGCCGGTCGGGGTGTTGTTAATTCCCTTCGGCCCCAGAGTGTCGTTGCTGTACCCCCTTACCGTGGTCCTGCCCCCGAGGAAAAACCTTTCGACAAGGGGCAGCTCTTTTATATTGTCATAACTGAAAGCCGCGCCGCCCCGAAGGGAGAAGGCAAAGACGACCTTTCTGGTCACGGGGAAAAACCAGGAGCTCTGGAACGTCCCCTTGATGAAATCGGTCTCCGACAATAACGCGCGTGAGGCGATTTTCAGGACAATCCCGTGCAGGGAGCCTGTCGCAGGATCAAAAGGGTCGTCGCGCGTGTCATAGAATATCGAAGGTGAAACGCTCCCTATCGCTATAGTCCCGGTGTCCTCAGGGCTCAGCACCACTCCCGGCGCGACATCATGCGTGTCGACAAAGGAATATTCATAGTTCAGCGCGGCCTTCCACTTTTTCCTTATTTCCTTTTCAAGGCCCGCCACAAAGCTCACCCTGTCGATCTCAAACAGCGTCTCATTGGTATCGATGTTGACCGACCTCGTGTCCTCCCGGATCAGGAGCATGTTCAGCGGCACGTCGGGTTTATTCAGGAACCTCGGTTCCCTGAAACTTAATACTAACCTCTTCTCCACGGAGCTCGCTTCCGCCCTGAACCCCGCCTGCCTGTTATAGCCGCCGATATTGCGGTAGGTTATATCCAGCGCTCCCCTGAATTTTTCATAGTCGCCGTAGCCGAGGCTCACCTCCACGGAGCCGGCCTTCCCTTCTTTCAGGGAGACGAGCAGGTCTCTCTTAAGCTCGTCCTCTCCGGACGCCTCAGGCTCAAGGGACTCGATCGACACCTCGTTGAAAATACCGAGTTTGTAAAGCCGCTGTTTTATATTCAGCAGCTCTTCATAGTTGAATGTGTCTCCTTCCTTGACCGTGAATTCACGGTCGATTATCTTGGTCTTTGTCTTCCGGTTCCCGCGGTAGATGATCTTTCCTGTAACTGAAGGTTTGCCCTCTGTTATACTGAAAGTCAAAAAAGCGTTGTCATCTTCAATTATGCTCTCTACTTCCACGCGCGCGTCAATGTAACCGTGTCTGCCGTAGAGTGAGAGGACCCTGTATCTGGCGTCCCCGATATCGACAATGTTATACGGGGCCTCCTCCTGAAGCTGCAGCGCGTCCTTTATTTCAGAAGCGCCGATACGCGCGTTGCCGGAAATCCCTATCTTCCTGATTCTTGTCTGCCCCCCTTCGCTTATCTTAATAGTCAGGTCCGCCTCGCTGCCGTCCGCCCGGAGCTCCTTCTCTGTTCCGGTTACGTCGGCCTTAAGATAACCGAGCGCATTATAAAATCTGACGATCGATTCCCCGGCAGACTCAAGGAGCGTATCGTCATAAGGTTTATCTTCCTGGAGCGGGACAATGCTTTTCAGGACTTCGGATGAAATACTGTTTCCCTCAAAGGTTATATTCCTGAGGATGACCCTTTTGCCCTCAAAGAAAATAAAGGTGACCTTTACGACGTCGTCTTCAGTCTCTATCCCCGCGGCTATCTGGACATGAAAATATCCCCTGCTTAAATATACGTTCCGCATGCGGTCCAGCGCCTCCTGTACGGTCTCGTCCGTCACCCCCTGGTCTTCATAGAAAGGGACTTCTTCCCTGAGCTTCTTTTCGCCGACGGAATTATTGCCCTTAAAGTACAGCTCCACCCTCCGGCCTTTTCTGACGGGGATTATGAGTCTTCCGTCGATGAGCTCGTACGGTCCGACCTCCGGACGAATATAATCCTGTTTTCTGAAATAATCCTCCAGTCTCTTCATGTCCCGGTCCAGGATGTCCCTGTTTAAAATATCTCCTTCCGAAATCCTCAGTAACTCCCTCGCGTCATCAGGCGTTTCAATGGTTTCTATAATAAGGGGGCTCCCTTCATCAATATGGACGCGCAGGCTGACCTCGGACGTTATTTCTGTTTTCTCCGCTGAAACGGTTACAGAGGCGGCAGGGAACCCTTCCCTTACGCAGAAATCGAGCAGGTCTGTCTTTGCCTTCTCCAGATACTCCTCCCTGAAATCTTCTCCTTCTTTATAGGGAAGGACCTTTTTAATTTTCTTCCCGGATATATTACTGTTTCCTTCAACCAGAATATTTTTAACAAGCGGGATTTCATCGACGATGTATTTCAGCATGATCCCGTCTTCATAAGGGGCTGATACAGCCTTTATATCGTAGAAAAGGCCCTTTTCAAAGGCCCTCCTGATGCCGTTCCTCAACGCTTCTCTGTCGAGGACAGCGCCCTTTTTGAAACATATAATGTCTGTCAGCTCCTTTTCAGGCATCCGGGTCAGGCCTTCCACCTCAATCGCCTTTATTATTTCAGGGGAATCCTGGGCGAAAGCCGGAAAGGAAACAAGACACAGGAGTGTCAGAATGCAGAATATAATAAGCCTGTCAATGTGTCTGTAATCCGTCATTTCTGATTTATTTAAACTCAAACCTGAACTTTACGTCTCCCCCTACGCTGCCTATCTCGTCTTTTGACCCTACAAGGGAAATATTTTTATCGACCCTGTATTCAAGCCTGATGACGCTCTCCTCCGTTGTCCCGACCGATGTAGAATATATAACGAACAATTTATCTTCAAGGAGGCGCTTCCCCACGGTCACTTTCGGCGCCACCGCTCCGGCAGTAGTGGTGCCCGGCTCTATCCTGAACCGCTCAAAGCCGGTGATGCCCCTGAACTTCTCCTGCACCACATCCTGAAGCCCGCCTGTCAGTATCGAAGCGGCCTCACTCGCGGCAATGCCGCTTTCAATGCCTCTTGAATCCCTCGTTGCCTGTCCGAACGTCAGGAGGTTGAGTATCTCCATCTCGCTTAGGGGGGGGTCCGAAAAAAGGGCCAGGGTAAATTTGTCCGCGGTCCCGTCAAGGTTCAGCTTTATATAATATTCGCCGGTATACGTCTCGGCAAGGAGATGGAAGACTGGGGTAAACTTGGCCGGGTCGATAAAATCCACATTGCTGCCCTCAAGGATTTTGAATTCGCTGCTTCTGAAATATATGGTCCCCTCACGGGCTTCGACCCTGCCGATAAGTCCTGGTCTTGTTACGTTCCCCGTGAGTGTGACGGCTATTTGTACCGGCGCCCTGGCGGTGTTGTTATCGATAATTATATTGTCGGCCCCTGCAATGTGTACGTTCAATTCAGTGTCCTTCAGGAAGGCCGGGTAACGCACGGGCTCCCTGCTTATCTCCCTGAGGTTGACAAGCCACTTGTTCCACTCTATGTCCTTCCCGTACCGCGCCTTCTTTATATCGACATTCCCGGACAGAGCGGAGCCTTTTTCCGAGGTCTCATAAAAAAGCCTGCCGTCCATAACGGCGCTGACCTTCTCAAGGGGTTTTATATTAATTCCCGCAAACGTGGAAGAAAGGAAAACCCTCTTGACCGAGACCCCCTTGAGGTACCCGATGCCGGACATGATTATGCTGCCGCCTCCGAAGCCGGCCTTTACGGAATCAAATATGAACCTGTCTTTTTTAAGAAAAACGGTACCGTTCAGCGGCCCCGCCTTATAGGGGTATTCAGTGAGGGACAGGACCGCGTCATTCAAATTTACTTCCCCGCCGATATCGGGGGAGTCCCAGGGACCTGTTATATCGGCGGAAAAATCACCCTGCCCTTTTATGGACACAAGTTTGTCGGACAATATTTTCAGCGGGGCCAGATTCAGGTTCCCCTTCACTTTTATGTCGAGCTGCTCATCGGGCTTCAGCGCCCCGGAGGCAGTCAGTTTTACATGGTCTCCCTCCAGCGAAAATGATTTAATCGCGAAGTTCCGGTCCGCGAGCTCCAGGACCAGATCGCCTGCATTCCTGAAGTTGTATCCGTATAGGGTGCAGCTCAGGTAACCGAACCTTGACAGCAGCGAAACCCTGCCGCCCTCGCCTTTTATCCTGACCTTCCCCTCGAGGGAAAGCGCCAGGTCCTCAGGAGGAGTTTTAAAAAGACCCGACAACAGGAAATCGTAACTCCCTTCACGCACGTCGACATCCACGCTCCACCTTTTCTCAGGGGACATAAAGGCCTTTGCGCCGGCAGTGACCTGGCCGTTCATGAAGGTCCCGCGCGCTGTAAAATCTTTCTCCTTCAGTCTCCCTTCTATTTCTCCCTTGCCTGTTTTAACGCCCCTGAACGTGCCTTCATGCAACTGCGCTGAAAACCTGATGTCCGGTTTTTCAAACGTCCCTGACCCTTCGACGGCAATACCGGAGACACCGCCGATAGACAGGCCGTGAAACAGATTGATATCGGACAGGTCGACCCTGTCGGAAGAAACAGAAAGGCTGAATTTCCCGTCAAAGAAAAGCTTGCCTTTAGCGTTAATCAGCGAACCGCCTTTTTGCGCGGTGATCGGGTAAAATTCCATATGCTCCGGCTGCATGACGGTCTTAACTGCGACTTTGTCAAAACGTTGTCCGTAGACTAAGCCGTCCCGGACCACAATATCTCCTTTGGCTGTATAATTCCCTGTGTCTCCTTCAAACGAGACAGTCCCGCTTGCAGAGCCTGATACGGGAATGTCCCGATACAGCTCCGTAATAAACGGCTTCAGTCCCGCGTCTTTTAATACGGCCTTTGCCTTGTAATATGGCGCCTTAAAGGAAAACAGCCCTTCCGCTTTCCTGAATTCAATTGTCCCGGCAGCCTCATAGGACGCTTTCCCATCTGTAATGTTTATCGCCGGCGCCGTGAGGGAGCTTGTTCTGTAAATCAGGTCCGCGGACGCGCGCGTAAACTTCAGGCCATGGATATTGCCGGGGCCGGCCTCGAGACGCCCGGATATTTCAGGGTCATGAAGGTCCCCTTTCATTCTGCCTTTAAATGTCACGGGAGCGGTAAATTTCGTATAATACGGGTCCGTCAGGTCGGATATGTCCCTGCTGTCAAGCCGCGTATCAAGGCTTATCAATTTATCCCTGAGGTCTATATAGCCGTTGAGTAAAAGGTCCGAGGACTGAGTGGAGAGAACAGTGTCCTCGAGCATGAGGACCCCTTCTTTTAAATGGAGACCGCATTTTATTTTATTCAGCCTGTCAGGCAGGTCCCCTTCCTTCACTGAAGTGTTAAGATAATCCGCCCTGGCCCTGACCTCGATATCCTCTCCGTGATTATGCGTCAGAAGAAAATGTCCGCTTATTTCCCCGGCGGGAAATGGAGGCTCCCATTCTATAAACCTGAAAAATTCCCGGCTGCCGACGCGGGTGATGTCCGCATCGACCATGTAGTCGCCATGAGGCAGTGAAACAGACGCCTTCCCTTCCAGCTCCCCTTCATAAGCGCGCGCCCTGAAATTGCTCAGGGTAAATTTCCGGTCCCCGTATCCGACGTCCCCCGAGAGGTCGTCTATCCGGAGGCCGCCAAGCGTCGCGTCCCGGAGTTTCGCGGTCCCGCTGCCGGAAAGCTCAGGGAAGATCCCGGTAATCTTCCCCTTTACTGAAAGCGCGCCGGTGATATCTTCATCTACCTTTACCAGCTCCATCAGCGTTTCAAGATGGAAGCTGCTGTCTGTTTCCAGGTCAACGGCAAAGCGCGGCTTTTTCGACTCATTATCCATAGTCATGCCGACCCTGCCTTTAAACGATAATATCCCCTCTTTACCCGCTGTCAGATCAAAAAACTTCTGTAACACATCTTCACGTATCTCGGCCTTCCCCGACAAACTGCCCTCTTCCGGATTCCCTTCGGGACCAAGACGCATTTCCCCTTTTGCCCGGAGATATGATTCCGAAGATTTTATGTCGATCCCCGCTATGTCTATACTGCCGTCTTTTATTCTCACTTTTCCGCCGATTTCTCCCCGGATTTCGGCAAGCCCGGGGGATTTTACAACCGCTTCGTTAACGCGCAGCCAGGCTGAGATATCGTTTTTTGTCGCCATTTCAAAAAAGACGCCGCTTCCCGACAGGGACATTCCTTTTGCGTTTTTTATATCGAACATTCCGTCCGTCAGCTCCACATTCCAGAGGCTGACCCGGTATTTCTGTTCACTGTCGCCGGACATGCTTTTCCTGATGTTGCCGATGACCCTCCTGATATCTTCCTCGTCCGACTGAAGGCCGGGCTCCTTGAAAGTCAGTTTCCTGATCCTGATTTCTTTTGAAAGCAGACCGAGCAGGTCGATGTACACCCTGCTTTTCACAATCCGCAGGAGCAGGTTGCCGTCGCCGTCAAATACCTTCAGCCCCTTGGCCTGGACGTAAAACGGCAAGAGGTTGATGACGGCTTTATCTATAAGCACCCTTTCCCCTGTTACATTTTCAAGCGCCGGTATGATGAGTCTTTTTGTGTAATTCGAGAGATACGGCCCCCTCAGGAGGAAGAAAAGGACCGCGAACGCGAGGATTGCGCCGATGGTTATGGTCAATCTCTTTTTCATATTAATCTACTCATATCTCAACGCATTAATGGGGTCCAGGGAGGCTGCACGGCGCGCTGGATAGACCCCGAAAAATATGCCCACCCCGGCGGAAAAGAAGAACGCCACCAGCACCGCCCACAGGCTCAGCTTTGTCGGCAGGAATGTTATGAAGACAGGGATCAGCAGGCTTAAGGCGGAGCCTAAAAAAATTCCGGTCAGTCCCCCGGCCATACTGAGAACAACCGCCTCCGCCATGAACTGTAACAGGATGTCCCTTCTTTTCGCGCCGACGGCCTTGCGCAGGCCTATCTCGCGCGTCCTTTCCTTGACCGAAACGAGCATGATATTCATAATACCTATTCCTCCCACAATAAGGGAAACGGAGGCGATGCCCGCCAGGACAGCGGTCATGATCCTGAAGACCTTCTCCATGACGTTGAGCATCTCGTCCTGGCTCAATATGGTAAAATCCTCCTCGCCGGCATGTTTCCTGATCAGGGTGTCTCTGATGTCCTTCTTCGCATTCGGGATATCGCTTTCATTCCTCACCTTCACTGTAATATTGAACAGCGCGTCGGTATCGAAAATATCCATTGCCGCCGTAACAGGCACGAATACGATGTCGTCGATATCAAAACCGAGGGTAACGCCCTTGGGAGCCATAAGCCCTACTACACGGAATTTGCTTTCCCCTATTGTAAGAAGCGAGCCGAGAGGGTTGGCGTCTCCGAATATCTCCCGTTTTACCGTCCTGCCCATGACGACGACGTGCCTTCTCAGGTCGACTTCGGATTCATTAATAAAACGCCCGCTGTCGATTGAAAGATTTCTCGCGGCAAAGTAATTCTCGGTCACTCCGACCACATATGAATTCCGGTTCCTGTTTTTATGCTTTATCAGGGAAGTCCCCACAAGGACGGGAACGGAGTACTCAATGGAGCGCGACCGCCTCTTTATCATCAGCGCGTCATCATAGGAAAGTTTTCTCACAACGCTTGTGCCCATATGCGTGCCGCCTTCCTTCGCTGTCCTGCCCGGCACCACAACGAGTATGTTCGAGCCGAGCCCGCTGAACTCGTCCCTGATATATTTTCTGGCGCCTTCTCCGATAGATACCATAAGTATCACGGCCGTCACGCCGATGATTACGCCGAGGACTGTAAGAAACGCCCTGCCCCTGTTGATAAGGAGCGTTTCACGCGACATTTTTAAAATTTCAACGAGGTTCATTACTCATTACTCATTGTTAATTACTCATTATAAACAACCCCGTCATGGATTGTTATAACACGCTTTGCTTCCCCGGCGATCTCCGTTTCATGGGTAACAAGGATAATGGTAATGCCCTCTTCGTTCAGTTTCCTGACGATATCCATAATCTCCATGCCTGAACGGCTGTCGAGGTTCCCTGTCGGCTCATCGGCGAGCAGCACCTTCGGCTGCATTACGAGCGCGCGCGCGATAGCAACCCTCTGCTGCTCTCCGCCGCTGAGCTCCGCAGGCGTATGGTCCTTCCTGCCGGCAATGCCGACCTTTTCGAGCATTTCCACTGCCAGCGCCTCGCGTTTATCTTTAGGGATATTAGCGTAAAGCATTGGGATTTCAACGTTTTTACATGCGCGATACCTCGGCAGGAGATTGAAGGTCTGAAAAACAAAACCGAATCTCCCGTTTCTCAGTCCCGCTAATTCATCGTCGGATTTGGCCTTGATATCAGAGCCTTCAAAAAGATAGGTCCCCGAGGTCTGTCTGTCAAGACATCCGATTATGTTCAGGAGGGTAGATTTTCCCGACCCGGAACGGCCCATTATCGCTACAAAATCCCCTGCCCCTACATCAAGGTTAACGCCCTTCAACACCTCAAGGGAAATCTTCCCTGACAGGTAACTCTTCCTGATATCTTTAAGGCTGATTAACAACGCTTATTCTCATCCCCTCCCTGAACCCCGGAATGTCGGGCGTAAAAATTACAGTCTCACCTTCTGTCAACCCTTTCCTGATTTCTGTAAAATTCCAGTTATACAGTCCGGCGCTGACCTTTCTCTTTTTTGCCTTCCCCTGTTCATTGACATACACGAATTGTTCTCCCCTCTCTTCCATGACCGCCTGTGAAGGTATTACAAGGACGTCTGCCGCTAACCCGGTCACAATTTCCACGTCGGCCGACATACCGGGTTTCAGGACCACATCCCCCCCGGGTCTTGAGACCCTCACCTCGAAGGTCCTTGTTTCCTGTTTCGCGCCTGTTACAATCGGTGATATCCTTGTTACTTTTCCGGAAAATATTTTTTCCGGATAGGCGTCCATGGTAATCCTTACGTCCTGCCCGAGCGCGACCCCGCCGACATCGGCTTCATCCACCGGCACGGAGACGTAAAGTGAATCAGGGTCTACAACAGCCGCGATCTTCAGGCCTGTCGATACTGTATCGCCGACATCGACAAACCTTTCAGCGACTACCCCGCCTGCCGAGGTTTTCACGAAAGAATAATCGTACTGCAACTGAAACGCGTCCCTTGTCGCCTTCGCGCTTTTGAGAGCGGCCCCTGAGAAGCGCAGCCTGGTCTCCACATCCTCAAACTGCTGCCTGGTTATGAGATTTTCCTTATAGAGGGATTCCTTTCTTTGATATTCCGTCATCACCCCTGAGAGGTTCACCTCGGCCTGGGTCAAATCCGCCTCCGCTTTCCTGAGGTCGGCCAGGACCCCTGATTCATCCA
The DNA here is from genome assembly GCA_003599505.1 of Nitrospiraceae bacterium. Lineage (GTDB taxonomy): Bacteria > Nitrospirota > Thermodesulfovibrionia > UBA6902 > UBA6902 > SURF-23. Next base: position 82,974 of record QZKO01000067.1, read on the forward strand.
GCGTTGCGACAAGGCTGCCCGCCCTGACGCTGTCACCCTCTTCAAAATAAAGGCGCGTTATCATGCCGCTGCGCTGAGCGGTAACGCTTACCTCTGTTACAGACCTGATTACTCCAGTGGAAGTGCCTGTTACAGTGGTCTCAATATTCTGCCTTTTAACCGGCGCCCCTTTTACTTCAACAGGGCTGAGCGTTTTTTTATAGATAAAGAACCCTGAAACGCCGATTAATACAATCAGTATCCACAGCCCGGGTTTTCTGAAAATAATCGGATCCTCCTCGCGCTGTCACCCGACAACTTGCAGATGATCGCTTTTTTTGTCTATAATCCTACACTCAAAAAGCGCTAAATGTTATAATACCTGACCCTGTGGATAAGGGTCAATTTAAGGTTACAGGCTATAAGCTGTAAGCTGTTAGTTGTAAGCCAATAGCTAATAGCTTACAGCTTATAGCTAAGAAATGAGGGCGGTTAGCTCAGCTGGGAGAGCACCACGTTCGCAACGTGGGGGTCGAGGGTTCGAATCCCTTACCGTCCACCATTCCCCCCTGTCATTTTTCCCCTTGCCGTTTAACGCAGGTTTGCTTAAAATTATGCATAGCCTGTCAAGAGGGGGGAGCATATTGTGCAAGAAAAGCTTCGTCAATGCATCATAGTTGATGTTGAAACAACCGGCCTTGCGCCGCACAGGGGAGACAGGGTAATAGAAGTCGGCGCGCTCAGGTTTGCCGACAATGATGTCGCCGGAGAGTTTCACAGTCTCGTGCGTATCCGGAAGCAGATTCCAATTGCCGCACAGCTTGTTCATGGAATAAGCAGTGAAATGCTCAAGGGCCAGCCTGAAGCAGACGAGGTCTTTCCGGCGCTGAAAAAGTTTATCGGTAAATCCACGCTTGTCGCCCACAACGCGCAGTTTGATGTCAACTTCTTGCGATACGAGTTTTCTTACCTTGGCCTCAATCTGGATAATCCGTATGAATGCACTCTCGAACTGAGCAGGATACATTTCCCACAGCTTCGAAATCATAAACTCGAAACAGTCTATCGTCATGTTTCAGGAAAACAGCCTGATGGACAAAGTCACAGGGCGTTGGCTGATGCCAGGATGGTGGCGGAGATATGGAAAAGGCTGAGAGTTTGAAGAGTTCTAATGGTTTAGGGAGTTAAACTGCCGGGCATATGGCAGGGGTTTGTGGTATGGTGGGGATGGAAAAACAAAAGATCGTGTTTAAAAGGGAGAAAGAGGGATAACATATGGGGACATCAGAAATCATTCCGCAGGAAGTTGTAGAAAGCAAAATACTATTCATCAGAGGAAAGAAGGTAATGCTGGACAGGGACCTTGCAGCGCTTTACGGGATGAGACAAGGACATTAAATCAGGCTGTCAGAAGGAATATAAAGCGCTTCCCTGAAGACTTTATGTTTCAGCTAACAAAAGAAGAAATAGAAAATTGGAAATCACAAATTGTGATATCCAATAAAGAGAAAATGGGATTAAGAAAAACGCCTTACGCCTTCACTGAGAACGGAGTGTCTATGCTGTCCAGCGTCCTCAGCAGTGAACGCGCGATCACAGTAAACATCCAGATCATGAGGACATTTACAAAAATCCGGGAGATGCTCATAGCCCATAAAGATCTCGCTAAGCGGCTCGACGAGCTTGAAACGAGATATGACGCTCAGTTTAGGATTGTATTTGATGCCATCAGGCAATTGATGTCTACGCCGGAGACGAAGAAGCGGAAGATCGGGTTTAATAGGGAGAGGGAAGAGAGTTGATGGAGTTAAACTTTTTAACTCTAAGAACTCAATGAGCTCATTAAACTCTATGAACTCTTATTTTAGATATTGGGTTAAGGCGGAGAAGGATGGGCCGGGGTATCATCTTTTGCCGTATCACTGTCTGGATGAGAAATGCTGATAATTTACAGAAATAATTCAGAAGGATTATTGTATACTTACTGACATGCACATATGCCTTATGCAGGTAAGTGAGTGTGGGGATATCGGGTTATCAATAAAAGTACTCACAAATTATTCGACGGCATTTAAGGGAGGCATCTATGAGCGACAAGAAAGGAAAATCCTACCTTACGATTCGTTTTGAAGGTCCGGAAGTAAGACCAGGTCGCATGCGGCTTGATGACTTTATCCAGGCAGCGCGGGAGTTTTCTGCTTGCGCAAAGCGTGTCGCGCTTGCACTCCAGAATACACCCAGCACGACTGAAGGAAGACGTCCGAAAGACGTTACAGATTCGTTATCTCTTGATTTGGTGGCCTTCACAGAGGGCAGCCCGGCTGCTGTGGCGCATATGGAGCGTTCACAGGATCAGATACAAATTGATGATATGGATGTTGGAGAACGGGCATACCGATTATTGCTTGAAGGCTTTGACGCAGTCGGAGCAGACAGCGACACCTTGCCGGAAGGATTCGACCTTGGCGTTCTTTTGAAGATACGCGATATGGGAAGACTTTTTAATAAAGGGGTAACCCGCATCGACTTTCAATTGAATCACAGCCGGAATCCGGTGAAGGCGACCTTTGATCCGTCAAGGCATAACCGGGTCCGCCAGCGCATTGAGCGTCCCGAAGCACAGAAAATCACTCTTCAAGGCAGGCTGTTAATGGCTGATTTTAAGGAGACCGGGCGTCAGATACGAATTCACCCCTCAATCGGGCAGCCGGTCATATGTCAGTTCGCGGAAGATATAAGCGCCGAGGTGGAGGAGTGCATCCGGGGTTTTGTCCGGGTGACCGGTAAAATGGTATATCACGAATCTGGAGCTCCCAAGTGGCTCGAACTTACTGATATAGAGCGGGTAGAGGCCCCTTCTGATGCTATGGCGGTCCAGGAAGCAGGCTGGACATACGACTTTTGGGAAAGTCTGACAGCGCAGGAATATGCCCGAAGGCAGGGAGTAACACCGGTTGCTGATACGGCGATTCTCTACGGTGAGTTCGCGCCGGAAGATTGGGAAGGATTCGATGAGGCGCTGGAAAGCTGGCGTACATAACACCGGGCGGATTGAGGGACAATCATGCTTGTAGATACAAATATAGTTTCTTATTTTTTCCGGAAAGATACGAGGGCGGCGTTTTATGAGCCGCATGTGAAGGGTAAGACCCTGTTCATTTCTTTCATAACAGTAGCGGAACTCTATAAGTGGCCGCTTGAAAGAAATTGGTCTGACGAGAACAAACAGAGACTCATTCAATATATGAGAAGTTACGCTGTCCTTCCCTTTGATGACCAGTTGGCATGGAAGTGGGCTGAATTGACAGTGGCTGCAAAAAAAGCCGGTAACGAATTGTCGTGGGCTGACTCATGGATAGCTGCTACCGCCCTCCGTCATAATCTGCCGCTTGTTACACATAATGGGAAGCATTTCGGGAAGGTGCCTGGGGTTACCCTCATATCCGAAAATCGTGAGAATGTCTGAGGAATTGACGATTACTTAAATATGAGTTAAGAGCCTTACCAGTTCTTTACGACTATATCTTACCTATTGATACAATGAAAAATAAAAACAGCACACATCAGCCGGAGGCGTTTTCAAGAATCCTAATTGATCGTGCTCTTACTGACAGCAATTGGGATTTACTGAATCCTCAGCAAGTCCAGTTCGAACATCATACGCCCACCGGCAGAGCTGATTACCTTTTGAAAGATAACATAGGCCGTGTTTTGTGTGTCCTTGAAGCAAAACGCGAGGACTTAGACCCTTATGACGCGAAGGAACAGGCACGCGGCTATGCTGAAAATCGCAACGCGCCGTTTGTTATCCTGTCCAATGGCCGTGAACATTGGTTCTGGAATCTCCAACGCGCTGAACATCAGGATGCATATCGCATCGAGCGACTGCCTTCTCAGAAGGATCTGGAGCGGGTGCGTCTTAAGAATTTACAACCACCACGGGAGCTTCGGTCAGAGGTTGTAACCCCTGACTATCTCTATCGCCTGAGACCTGATTTGAAGTTGCGCGGTTATCAGATTAACGCTATGGAGGCTATTGCTGACCTTTACGATAAGGAAGGACGGCGCAAATTCCTTCTTGAAATGGCCACTGGCACAGGAAAGACTTTGCTCTGCGCTGCACTGATCCGGAGATTTCTGGCAACCCGCAACGCTGAACGTGTACTGTTCATCGTTGACCGCATTGAACTGGCAAAACAGACGATGGAGGATTTCAATATCGTCCTCGGCGAGTATAAGCCGGTCATCTACAAGACAGCTCGCCGCACCGGAGAATTGCTGGGGTCTTCTGTTGTTGTGGCCACGATCCAGTCACTCATGACTGATCGTCGCTACCGGCAGGAATTTACCCCGTTCTACTTTGATCTTGTTATCAACGATGAGGCGCACCGGTCAATCTACGGAGATGCCCGCGAAGTCGTCCAGTTTTTTCAGGCTACCCGAATCGGTCTGACCGCTACGCCTAAGGCATACCTGAAGAACGTGGACATTCAGCAACTTGCTCAGGAAAACCCGAAGACCCTTGAGGCCCGGCAGTTGCGGGACACCTATCATTATTTCGGATGTGAGCCTGGCGAGCCGACCTTCCGTTATGACATCATTGACGCAGCCAAAGACCCCGAAGGGCCGTTTCTCTGTACGCCCAAAATCGTGGATGTTCGCACTGACATTACTACGAAGTCCCTTGAAGAGGCCGGCTGGACTGTCACGGTAGACGAGAAGGAAGAGAACTATAAGATTCAGGATTTGGAGCGAAAGATATTTACGCTGCATCGGAATCGAGTGATGTGCGAAGTATTCCTTCGTGAAAGTCAAAAGGCCCCGGATGGCAATGTCGGCAAGTCCATTATATTTGCCGTTAACCAGTCCCATGCCACAACATTAACGAAAATTTTGAATGTGATTAAGCCCGGCATAGCTTTAACGATCACTTCGCGTATTTCTGATTCATCCTCGCTGGCAAAGGAATTCCGCGACGGCAAACGTTCTGAACGTATCGCCGTTTCCGTGGATATGCTTTCAACCGGATACAACTGTCGCGACCTGTTGAATGTTGTGCTTATGCGGCCAGTCTTTTCGCCGACTGAGTACATTCAGATCAAGGGACGAGGGACAAGGCGATATACTTTTGTCATCGGCAATACGGAGTATGAAAAGAGATGGTTTTTCCTTCTCGATTTCTGCGGTGTAGCTGAGTACTTTGAAGAGAAATACGATTATTCCATTCCGCTTGTAGTGCCCCGGCCTCGCGGCGGCTCCTCCGGATCATCAGGTGGTGTTCGTTATCCGCTTCCAGAGGCCACATATGGGCAGGGTAATATAAATGATCCTGGCCCGGACGATGGTCAGCAATATAGCCATAGATCAATCCCCATATGGGAAGGGACGGATCTGGTAGTCAGCCAGGAAGTGCGAATAGTCGGGCCAAACGGCGAAAAGGTTGATGTCATGACCTTCAGAGGATCGTTCGAACGCGACCTCAAGGAGTTTGCCACATCCGATGATGAGCTTTCTCAGGCAGTGGAGATTGAGGATGATGACGTGATAGAAACGGTCATGCAGGAGCGATTTTACCACAAGCCTGAAATGTTCTATTCGCCGGACAAACTGGTCGTCGCCTATGGCGTGCCTGCTCCCACACCGGCCTTTGTGTATAACGCGCTTGGCAAAAAGCCTTTGCCGAGCAAGGAGCAGATTGTATCCGACACTGTGGAATCCATTGCCGCACGTTTCAATCTTCGGTACAGCGAGCAGAAATGGCTGAATGCTACAGCAGAACTCGTGGCCGATGACCGGGGCGCGCTCGACAAGCTTATGAGTGGTGATTTCTCAATATTCAGCGGAAGCCAATTCACAAGGCTCGGGGGGGTGCAGGCACTTGCGAAGTTTAATGAACGGGACGCCGTGTTCGAGGCGCTTCGTCAGTCCAGCCTGATTAAACAATCAAGATTAGCTTCCGCAAGCCGGGCGCGTTGATAAAGGAGATTTGATTCATGGTCACACCTCAAACCACATCCACAAAAACAAACGGCTCCAATTTCTATTCGTCCGGCCTTCGCCAAAAGATTGACCAGCTTATGAATATTCTCTGGGCAGGAGGCGTCAACAATCCCATGGACTCCATAGAGCAGCTTTCGTATCTCATTTTTCTCCGCTTGCTGAGCGAACGCGATGAATTAATGGCCTCTATGGACAAGAAATACACCCGGATCTTTTCCGGACAGTGGGCGCGCTATGCCTGGGGCAACTTCGTGACCCTAACCGGAGACCCCCTCTTCAATGCTGTCCGTGATGCCATCGAGAAGTTTCATGAGCTTCCGGGTCTCTAGAGACAGGCAAGCTGCTTTTTAATCGCGCCACTTTGAAAATTTACGAACGTCCGACCTTACGTGCAGTCATTCAGGCCATTCACGAGATGGACCTTGCCGTTCATGAGGGCGGAGACATCAAGGGCGACATGTATGAATATCTTCTCAGCAAACTCGCGCAATCCGGCACTAACGGACAATTCCGCACACCACGTCATATTATTGATCTCATAGTTACCCTGGTTGACCCCAAGCCCGGCAAACGCATCTGCGACCCTGCCTGCGGCACGGCGGGATTTCTGATCTCGGCTTACAATCACATACTGAGAAATAACACGAAGCCTGCTGATCTGTCCCGTGGATTGGTTGATGGCGGCAAGCTAAAGCCCGCTCAATGGAAATTCATGGAGGAGCACGCCTTTACCGGGTTTGACAACGATGCAAACATGGTCAAGATAGCGATACTCAATTTGTACCTGCACCAGCTTGAGAAAGCACACATCGAGTTTCATAACCCTCTGACGACTACCAAGGGCGGGCAATATCCAGGACAGCTTTTTGACGTTATCCTCGCCAATCCGCCCTTTGCCGGAAAGATACAAAAGGAGAGCATCCTTGCCGACATAGGGCTTGAAACACGAGACACTGAACTACTCTTTCTCAAATGGTTCATGGACCATCTTGCGAACGGCGGCAGGGCTGGTGTTATTGTCCCGAATGGAGTACTCTTTGGTTCAGGCAAGGCAGACAAGAAGGTGCGGGAACTATTACTCACAACCTGTGATCTTCAGGCCGTTATTGCCTTGCCGTCTGGTGTCTTCAAACCCTATTCCGGCGTCGGCACTGCTATCTTTATCTTTGAAAAAGGTGGCCCGACAGAGTCAGTCTGGTTCTATGAACTTACTGCAGACGGTTTATCTCTGGACGATAAGCGAACACAAATCGAAGCAAATGACATTCCGGATCTCATCGCCAAGTGGCCGAAACGTGAAGAGGGGCCAAATAGCTTCAATGTGCCGATTGATCGCATTCGAGATGATGGGCTGAGGCTTATGATAGGACATTACAAGCCTGATATGTTGGATGCGGTACTGCACGACGCTCCGGAGAAAATTTTGGCAGACATCATTCACCTTGAATCGGAGATCACTGCGCGAGCTAATATCTTATTGAAAAAGTTGGATTCTGACAAATGAGCCGTTGGCCGCAAAAACCTCTGCTGGAAGTTGCCAGGCTGACCCGCGGCACTGAGCCGGGCAGTGTAAGTTACACAGATTCTTCGCGAGGTGTTCGCTTCCTACGAGTAGGGGACATCACTGGAAAAACTAATAATCCTGTTTACACTGACGCAGCTCGGCCCGTATTGGTCACAGAGACCGATGTCCTGCTCGCCATAGACGGTTCACCGGGATACGTAAGCACGGGGCACAGAGGGGCTATTAGTTCCGGTCTTCGCAAAGTCGAACCCATTGATCCGAACAAAGTCTCACTGGACTGGCTTCGGTATTCGCTTATGTCGCCGGATATCCAGCACACAATTTGCAAGTATACAAATGGTGTGACAATCCTGCATGCCTCGTCTGCTATTCCCCATGTCAGCATTCCCATTCCGCCTTTATCTGAGCAGAAGCGCATCGTTGCGCTATTGGATGAGGCTGATCAGTTGCGATGACTACGGGCCGAAGCTAATGAGCGAACAGCACGTGCCATCTCTGGACTATTTTCGACATTGTTTTCCGAAAGCCGTGCAACAGAAAGTTGCTGGCCTGTAATAACTATGGGGGAACTTTTCTCGCATGTAAGTGGTGCAACGCCATCTACTGAGAACCCAGATTTCTGGTCTGGTGCGATTCCCTGGGTTAGTCCAAAGGACATGAAGTCATCCGAAATTTATGACTCATCTGATCATATTTCGAATGCAGCGCTAAAATCGTCGCGGTTACGGCTCTTGCCTAAAGACATAGTGCTCATCGTTATAAGGGGCATGATCCTCGCTCACACGTTTCCTGTCGCAATCGCACGCGTTCCGGTAACAATAAATCAGGACATGAAAGCGTTATTGCCTTGTGCGGAGATTGAGCCTGATTATCTCCACTGGCTGCTAAAGGCAAATGCTCCAAAGATTCTTTCCCTTGTTTCTACCGCAGGTCATGGCACGAAACGCCTTGAAATGGCCTCGCTACTCGGCTTAGCGATTTCTGTTCCGCCTAAGTCGTTACAGCAGGAGTTTTCCGCCTATGTTTCACAAGTGCGCATACTTGAGGCTACACAGGTTGATAGCCGACGGCGACTTGAAGATCTATTCCAATGCTTACTTCACCGCGCCTTTCAGGGTGAGCTATGAGCGGCAGTCTGCGCAATCATTGGGGATATACGCCTGAAGAAATCTGGGAGCCATTGGCCGCACGTGATAACGCTCCACCCGATTTGTTTAACGATCTTTATGAAGCTGCTGAGGGCTTTCTCGCCTTGCCGACAGCGGAACCTCTGTTTGAAGAAATCCAGAATGATGCCGTCAAAGCACACACCGCTTTTTGTGCCCTGAACGGTTCTGATTTTCGTGACGAAACTGCAATCGTGGAATTTCTGGAGACTGCATATGACGTTATTGTTGATTATGACGTCCCCGGAGACCCTGAAATTTTCAAACAACTCTTGAGGCAATTTATAACCAAATATACCTTCGTTATCGCCTCGACGACCCCTTCAAGTTGCGCTTTCTGCTCCCGGGTTCGTTTTCAAACCTTTATTCCGAACTTCAGCGGCTGAATTCTACAAACGGCCATTTAAGCGGACTTCTTCAAGACTTCGAACACGCCTTCGACCGCTATGCCCGCAGTCAGGATGCAGCCGACCTCAAAACCTGTATCGCTAAAGCAAGCAACTACGCCGAGGGCTTGGCGTCCACAACTCATGGCACCCCCGGAACGTTGGGCGCTCTTTGCAATCAAATCGGCGATTGGCCGCATGACAAGGTAAAAGAGTCACTGCAAAGTCTTTATAAGTTTTGTTCTGATTATCCGGGCATAAGACATGCTGGCAGTCCCAGCGGTATGAGGCGTGACTTGTCGTCAAAAGATTCAACCTTGATCTGTCTCCTTCTCCTCGGCTCCGGTGTTGGCAGGGGTTCGTGATACACAGGAAGAAGCATTAAAGTTACTTGTCGGTGAAGAACCGCTCGAATCCTTCACCCGTCAAGAGGAAGTTGAAACCTTTACAGACGGTCGGGACTCTTTACCGGATCAGCCAGTCTCATTTGCTTCTGATCGAAGGATGTTCTCGCCAAGAAGAGTGAGGATGCTTCATGGACGTTAGTGCAGGTGGGATACAGATCGGCCCCACCAAAGCCTTTGGCTGCGGGCTTATACTGATTAGGAGGGCATGAGGTCGTGACAATTTGTCACAGACTGTGCCGTCGTGGTCGATAAAGGGCAGGTACAAATTGTACCCCCCCTTTTTTGAAGTTCAGTCGTCGACAGAATGTCTACAACTTACGGAGGAGCATTGGTAATGTCGCAAAAACTTATTCATTATACCGAACTGCTCGGCCAAATCAAACAGCGGATCAGGCAGGGACAGACCCGCGCTGTGTTTGCTGCAAATACGGAGATGATCCTGACTTACTGGGACATTGGACGAATGATTCTTTACAGGCAGGAACGCAAAGGATGGGGTGCGTCTGTTATCCCGAGGCTTTCCCTCGATATTCGCAACGAATTTCCAGAAGTAAAAGGATTTTCTGAACGGAATATAGGGAGGATGATAGCTTTTTACCGCGCCTATCCCGCTCTCGGTCCAATTTTGCCACAGGCTGTGGCAAAATCACAGCGGCTTGCGTGCCGGGACGCATTCAGACAGGCAAGAGTGCTGAACCGCATCATTCCGACTATCGAGCAGATACTTGCGGCTGGAGGAATGGAGAGGCCGAAGGCGCATGAAGAGGCAGTCCCGATAGCAATACCGAATAAGGAGGAGTTAGGCGATGCTGGTCATCGTGGTTGAAAACGCGCCTCCCCGCCTGAGGGGTAGGCTTGCAGTGTGGCTGCTTGAAGTGCGGGCCGGTGTCTATGTCGGTAATGTAAGCCGCCGCATTCGCGAAATGATCTGGGGTCAGGTCGAGAAAGGCATCGAGGACGGCAATGCGGTAATGGCGTGGAATACAAATACAGAGTCGGGATTTGATTTTATGACACTGGGAGCCAACAGGCGGATTCCGGTTGAAATGGACGGAATAAAATTGGTGTCATTTCTACCGGAAAAAGTGGAATCTGATGATTCAAATGATGAGTGAGATTTTGTCGGTAGATTTTTGCTCTTTGAAAACTGACTTATAATTTACCAGGTTATCAGAAGCATGTTCCCCACACACGTGGGGATGAACCGGCGAAGACCCGTACACACAGGAATATATGAGAATGTTCCCCACACACGTGGGGATGAACCGGACAGACCAAAAGTGGTAATCGTTTTACTATTATGTTCCCCACACACGTGGGGATGAACCGAGATTTTTTCCATCCCGAATAGGCAACGGAAAATGTTCCCCCTACAAGTGTTGCAAGTGGTCCGATACTCTGCTATATTTTCAATTAAGATCTAAAAAGTAATTTCTTATCGTCTTTGGACGCGGACTTTGGCGACCGAAGGACCAATAATGAAAGGACAAGCGTAATGAAAAAAGTGTGTTTACGAATATTGACATGCACGCTGCTCCTGTCGCTTATGCTGCCTGCCGCGGGCTTTGCCCAGTATACTGAAGCCTCCACGACATTCAGGGAGGAAGAACTGGAGCAGATGCTGGCGCCTGTTGCGCTGTATCCGGATACCCTTCTGATTCAGATATTGATGGGCGCTACCTATCCTCTCGAGATAGTGGCCGCGGCGCGGTGGGTGCAGGACAACCCGGATATTAAGGGGGACGAGCTGGCAGCGGCCCTGGAGCAAAAGGACTGGGACCCGAGCGTAAAGTCCCTGGTGAACTTCCCCTCTGTGCTCGCCGTTATGAATGACAAAATCGAGTGGACGCAGAAACTGGGTGACGCCTTCCTCGCCAGGGAGGAACAAGTCATGGACACAGTCCAGAAGCTCAGGCAGAAGGCGTACGCACAGGGGAACCTGAATGACTCGAATGAACAGAAGGTCATCGTCCGGGAGAAGGTGATAGTGATTGAACCGGCGGGTCCGGAGGTGATCTATGTGCCTTATTACGATCCGTTCGTGGTGTTCGGCCCGTGGTGGTACCCGGCATTCCCGCCGTTTTTCTTCCATCCACACAGTTTTTTTATAGGCCACCGCGTCATTTTTTTCAGCTCCCCCATATTCATCGGGGCGCCATGGGGGTTTGCCTTCGGGATATTTGATTGGCCACATCGTCATGTTTTCATAAACGTCCACAAACACGTCACTGTAAACAGATTCATAGATCGCAACAGGTTTATCAGAGAATTCAGATTAGGGCATGACGGCACAGGCCGATGGCAACATGATGCAAGACACCGGAGAGGCGTGATTTACAGGGAAAGGACCACTCGCGAGAGATTCAGACAAGTGGAAAGACCGGGTGCGGAGGAGCGAAGGGATTTTCGGGGACGTTTTCCGGACGTGAGGACAAGGTCCCCGCTGCTTGATGATCGCGGTGTGACCCGGCCCGGAGATGATTCCGGACGTGGCCGTCCCGACCGGGACAGAGAGCGTCCTGCCGGGGAATCAATAAGACAGACTCCTCAGCGCGAGGTTGTGCGGCCAGGCAGGCGACCTGACGCATTTGAGGGTATCGAACGCGGCGGAGACGACGCAAGGATCAGCGGTGATCGGGGACGGAGGAGTCGTGAGACCAGAAGCGCCCCTGCTGTCGGCAGGGATGGAGATGGGCGAAGAGACGATGGAGACAGACGGAGAGGCCGTGGCAGCGGAGATGGAGGCAGCGGTGATGGTCGCCGGAGATAACATATGACACCAGGATCATGTCTTATAAACACGTGTGGAGGAAATGATATGACTCAGGGAATATATAAAATGAAAAGGGGCACCGTGAAATTCGGCGTCGCGCTTATTATGGTCTTGCTGCTGGCGCTTGCAGCGGGCTCCCCTGCTCAGGAAGGCGGAAAAGTGCCGCAGCAAAAGACCTTCCCTTCTGTTGAAGACGCGGTAAAGTCCATGATCGACGCTGTCAGATCGCATGATGAAAAGGCGATGACAGCCGTATTAGGGCCTGACAGTAAGGATGTGATATCATCCGGCGACGAGGTGGCGGACCGTGAAGGTCGTGAGCGGTTTATCAAAGCTTATGAGGAAAAGAACAGGGTTGAGATGGTGAGCGACGTGAAAGCAGTGCTTTATTTGGGTAAGAATGACTGGCCCATGCCGATCCCCATAGTGAAAGATGGGCAGGGATGGTACCTTGACACGAAGGAGGCAAAAGAAGAGATACTGGACCGCAGAATCGGCCGTAATGAACTGAGCGCCATCCAGGTGAGCCTGGCCTATGCGGACGCGCAATATGAATATGCCTGCCAGGACATCGATGGGGACGGCCTGTTTGAATATGCGCAAAAGTTCGAAAGCGATCCGGGCCGGAAAAATGGCCTGTACTGGGAGACAAAAGAAGGTGAGGAGCCAAGCCCGTTAGGGCCGTTTATCGCAAATGCCATAGAGGAAGGTTACGGGGAAGGCAAGCCGCCCGCAATGCCCGCTCCGTATTACGGATACTTCTACAGGATACTGAAGGCCCAGGGAGAGAACGCGCCGGGCGGCGCATTTGATTATGTTGTCAAGGACAAGATGATAGGCGGATTTGCTTTGGTAGCTTACCCGGCCCGTTATGGTATCTCAGGGATTATGACTTTCATCGTGAACCAGGATGGTGATGTATACCAGAAAAATCTTGGTGAGGATACAACAACTATCGCTGAGGCAATGAAGGTATTTGATCCGGATAAAACCTGGATAAAGGCGGAAGTGAAGCAAAAATGAACCGGCGTTATTGTACTTAAATCACCCTCTCGTCTATAATACCGAATAACATATTATTATCAGGGAGCTTTCATGGACATCAATCTTCCCGAGCTTGAAAACATCCGTAAAAAATGCGCGGAGCTGGACAACGAATTAGACGCCTTCTTCCGTTCAATAAAGGGAATCAGGGCCATGAGCGATTCTTTTCCTGAGGTCCCGGTCAGACTGAAGGAGAACAAAGCGGAGATCGAGAACCTGAAGAAGGAAATGAAAGGCATGGAGAAAAGACTGCGGGAGCTGTTCTTCACAAAGCTTGAAAGACAGAAATATATTATCCTCTCGATGCTGGCCGTGATGATCGCCGGCGCCGTCTTTTTTTTCTTTTATCTCAATCCATTTTAGCCACTTACCCCTCCCCGGTCCTCTCCGGTCGGTTTGCCTATCGAAACGCATTTTCGTATAATATCAACCTGAATTTATGAATTTACATCCGGAGGACAATATCTCTTGAATATCATCGTCTGCATAAAACAGGTCCCGGACACGGCAGAGATCAGGATCAACCCTGAAACAAACACCCTTATGCGTGAAGGCGTTCCAAGCATTATAAACCCCTTCGACCTTCACGCGCTTGAGGCGGGACTGCAGATAAAAGAAAAGATCGGCGGCAAGGTGGTTGTGCTCACCATGGGACCGCCGCAGGCTGAAACAGCCCTGAGAGAAGCGATCTCAATGGGCGCTGATGAGGCGGTGCTCCTTTCGGACAGGGCCTTTGCCGGCTCTGATACATGGGCCACATCATATACTCTCGCGCAGGCTGTCAGGAAACTCGGGGCCGATGTCATCTTTTGCGGAAAGCAGGCGATTGACGGCGACACCGCGCAGGTCGGGCCGGAAACAGCGGAATTCCTGGGCATCCCCCATATCTCGTATATCAGGAAGATAGAAGAAATAAAAGATAATTATATCAGGGCGCAGCGGCTCATGGACGAAGGATATGATATTGTAGAGTCTTCGCTGCCTGTGCTGCTCACTGTCGTCAAGGAATTAAACCAGCCGAGGATGCCTTCCTTAAAAGGCAAAATGGCCGCGAAAAAAGCAGAGATTAAAAAGATGGGCAAAGATGACATCCAGGCGGATGAAAACAATATCGGATTAAAAGGCTCTCCTACCCAGGTAAAGAAAATCTTCGCGCCTGAAATAAAGGCTGAAAGAAAGATGCTGGATGGGACTCCCGAGGAGCAAGCCGATGCGCTTGTTCAGGAATTGAGGAAATTTAAATGCCTGTAGTCGTAAGAGTTGATAAATGCACCGGCTGTGAAACGTGCCTGGCCTCCTGCCCCTTTGACGCCATCGTGATTAAAGAAGGTAAGGCTTTTATCAATGAATATTGCAATTACTGCAAGACCTGCGTCTCGGTATGTCCCGAAGGGGCGATAGTAGAGACAGAAGACAGCGGTCAGCAGTCAGCGGTCAGCGGTCAGCTTAAAGATTACAAAGATGTGCTGATTTTCGCTGAGCAGAGAGAAGGGAAGGCGGCCCCTGTCGCGTTTGAGCTTCTCGGCGCCGGCAGGAGGCTTGCGGACGAGCTCGGCGCGAAATTACTCGCCGTGCTTCCGGGCGCAGGCGAATCCGAAGCAAAAGAGCTGATCAGGTGGGGCGCCGACAGGGTATTCGTGTGCGATGACTCCCGTCTCCTGAAATTCAACGATGACGCATATGCTGATATTCTCACAAAGGTAATCAGCGAACAAAAGCCTTCTATCGCGCTTGCCGGAGCAACACCCGTTGGAAGGTCGTTTATCCCGCGCGTGGCCGCAAGGTTAAGGACCGGTCTGACGGCGGACTGCACATCGCTTGAAATAGACAGGGACTCGGGCAATCTCCTCCAGATACGCCCGGCGTTCGGCGGCAATATTATGGCAACGATCCTGTGTCCAGATTACAGGCCGCAGATGGCGACAGTAAGACCCCGCGTGATGAAAAGAGGCGTATACGATGAAAACAGGGCCGGTGAAATCATAAATATTCAGATGGATAAAATCCCTTCAAGGACGAAGGTCCTGGACACCGTCAGGGAAGTATCGGAGATCAGCGTCAACCTCCACGAGGCGGAATTTATAGTAGCGGGAGGAAGAGGCGCGGGCGGTGAAAAAGGTTTTAAACTGCTTGAAGAGCTCGCGCAGGCCCTGGGCGGGGTTGTCGGCGCGTCAAGGGCCGCGGTCGACGAGGGATGGATTTCATACAGCCATCAGGTAGGACAGACCGGCAAGACGGTAAACCCGAAAATATATATCGCCTGCGGCATTTCAGGGGCCGTCCAGCATCTCGTCGGAATGCAGTCGTCGGATATTATCATCGCCATCAATAAGAACCCCGAAGCCCCTATCTTCAATGTGGCAACATACGGCATTGTCGGGGACCTGTTCGAGATAGTGCCGATGCTGACAAAAAGGGTTAAGGAAATAAAAGGCGCGTGATCAGGCTGCTCATCTCCCGATAGCCACAGCAAAAGCTCTAAAACCAACATTAATGGCCTCGCCAACCACGGTTTGTGTTTCGGTGTTGATCACATACACATCATACGCCGAACAAACATAAGCGTATTTCCCGTCCGGGGTGAATGCAATACCGGCAGTACCGAAAATTGCAGTACCGGCAATTACTACATTCTTGATATACACACTATTCACTACCTCATCTGTCTGAGTGTCTATGATATTAATATACCCTGTGACTCCAGAAGATGCATATACCCATCTGCCGTCCGGCGAAACGGCAATCCCACTTCCGAAACGATTATTTACTGTATCTATCAGAGTCACTTCGGAAGGGTCTTTTAAATTCACTTTGATAACGTCTCCAAGCGACGACGCATACAGATAATTACCGTCAGGAGACATAGCCAGGCCTCCAGACGGATCACCTCCAACCTTTAATGGCTCAATCATAAATTCATCGTTAGGCATGATATAAACAGCGGTAATATAACCTACAACCATACCTTGCTGTTGTGGGTATAGTGAATATGATCCGGTGGATAGATAGATCGCAGTCTTGTCCGGAGTCACCACAACGTCTCGTGGGGCTCCAAATTCACCACCCTGCGAGGGGATAAGAGGAACTTCCACTGCTTCCTCTTTTATTGCATCAATAATTGTAAGGACTGGATTAATAGAGGTCGAAGCAAGAAGGATATACTGGCCATCCAGCGTGATATCGATGCCATTTGCACCTGGTCTCGCCTGATAACCGTCTATAGCTTTATTGGTAGTGTTATACCGTAACACATATCCAGACCAATACTCAGAGAAATAGACAAAACCACCGTCAGGCGACACTGCAATACCGAGATAATCACCGACTCCATCCCAAATACGTGTAACTTTACGAGTGTCGTGGTCGATAGATGCTACCCCGTTAATTCCTGAAACATATACCTTCATGCCGGCATTCTGCTCGATCCCACTCTGTCCCGATTCGCTGGCGCCGTTACTTCCACCACCGCCGCCTCCGCCGCATGCCGACAATAATACAATTAACAATCCAGTTAACAATACTTTGAAAGTAATTTCCAAATTATTCTTTTTCATGATCGTCTTCCTCCTGAATTAAACAACAAAAAACGTTCACATGGTAATGACGCTATGATTCCTTCTCCTGTATCATTAATTCCGGCCAGGTTTCTGCCACTGCGGGAGTATGCGTTTAGCGATTCCCTGATGATTCAGGGCAGAATATTTTTCTTTAAATTGCTCGATGTCCTGATTGAAATTATCAATAATTCTGACATCAAAGGTTCCTGTTCCAAATCCCGACCACTGCGATCAATTTGAGATACGGGAATAATCAATCTATTCCTCCTTCCTTGATAGAGTCAAAGACGAACAACATTATATACTGAACTTGTATTATCGATAAAAACTACTGACTTACTTTGGTTAACGAAACATCGCCTTTGCCACTGCACGATATTATCCCGGTCGGATGCCACCAGAACCAGCTTACTTTGCCTGATCCGGAACTGTCAGAGTAAATGTCGAAGCTGACATTCATCTTGGTTACTCCGCCGTTTTCAGGAAAGGTTGAAGAAATGTTATAAGTAGTCCCGCCGGCTCTTCCTGCTCCAACATACTGTTCAGCGGTCATTCTCCCTGAGATCACATTTCCTGTCTGCGTCCCCGTAAATGTGCCGGTTTCATCGGCATCAGCAGGACAGCCGTATCCGATATTGTTAAATGTAGAGTAGTACCAAACCCCGGAAATATTGAATACTGGAGGAACATTGTTGGCATATTTAACTATCGCTTCACCGCTGCCTTGCGGCATGCCGTAGTATGCGATATGCACCCGGTCAGAAGTATCCAGAGCCAGAGAAGTATTCCTTCCGGTTGAAGAAAAACTATAATCTGTATCTACCCAGGTCACTACCCACGCGCCTGTGGTGTTAGTTGCATATTTCAAGAGCCCGTTATCAGAGAAATCATAATAGCTTATATGTACCTTGTCCCGGGAATCGACGGCGATAGCGCTATGCGAGCCGGATGAGCCTTCCATGTCGACTGTTGATATAACCCACGTCCCTGAAACATTTGAGGCATATTTTAGATCGGAGTTATCTTTATCATAATAGCTTATATGTAATTTATCCCGGGAGTCGATGGCCATAGAGCAATACTCACCAACTTTTCCATCATTATCAATTGTAGTAAGTTCCCAAACTCCGGAAGCATTGGTGGCATAGCGTAGGTCACCCCCGTCAGCATCCGTAATATTCTCAGAAGCTTCAAAGAACGCTATATGAACCTTGTCATTTGAATCGACGGCAATTGCGGTATCCGCCCTGACACTCTTAGTGCTCAGTAACTGGTTTTTAAGAGGAGCAATGTCTTTTGTCACCCAATCTCCTGAAGCGTTTGTAATGTATTTAATCATATAATTACCACGAAAATCATTCGCGAAATAAGCGATATGGATTTTATTGGAAGAATCCAGCGCAATTGAATTATAACCACCCCTTGAGCCTTCACCTAAGTCTATCGTATATACTGCCCATGTTCCGGAAGCGTTCGTTGCGTATTTGAGTGCAGAACCACTGCTGCTCAGACTACCAGCAAGATAACTGATATGAATATTGTTATTGTTGTCGATTGCAACGGAAAAGTCTCC
>QZKO01000018.1 GCA_003599505.1 Nitrospiraceae bacterium
GTTCCGCGCTGACGTCTGAGATGGAAGTGCCCAAGACAGGGGTCAGTGAAAAGACTGATTTGCCAATCCCCAATCTCCAATCGCTGATCCCTGTTACTTACGTCCCTGCGCGCAATACTATATTCCTTTCCTTTGCGCTGGGCTGGGCGGAAGTTTTAGAAGCGTCCGACATTTTCATCGGCGCAAACGCAGTTGACTACAGCGGTTATCCGGACTGCAGGCCTGAGTTTATAAAGGCATTTGAAGATATGGCAAACCTCGCGACAAAGGCCTCTGTCGAGGGGAAATTCAGATTTAAGATTCACGCGCCGTTGGTCTATCTCACAAAGAGTGAGATTATTAAAGAGGGGATTAAGCTTGGGGTGGATTATGCGCTGACGTGGAGCTGCTATGACCCGCAATATGAAACAGGGGTAAGGGGTCAGGGGTCAGGGGTTAGTGAAGAGACTGGTGATTTCATGCCCTGCATGAAATGTGACAGTTGTATTTTAAGGGCGAAAGGTTTCAGGGAAGCAGGGGTTAAAGACCCTCTGCTTGTGTAATTGTCCGTCCTCATATCTTGTGATATACTTTTTATATGCTACTTATCCCCGGAAAGCTGTCGTACGGACGACGCCGAAAACATAATAATACAGTTGAAGAAATAGTAGGTAATGGCTTTTAATATAAGATAAATGTTTAATTGAATATAAAGGTTGAAAACAATGAAATGAGATGTTATAAGAGATAGGAACTGTATGAGGACGAGATTGATAAATATCAGGAGGTTTATATGAATGCCAGGAAACTACATTCATCAACACAAAGAAAGAGCATGGACACATGCGGCGATCCTTACCTTTTACAGAATGTGAGGTATGAGAGCGCAGTCTGTAAAAAATGTCATGCCGCTTACCAGAACAAAAGATGGAGCCTCGATGAAGACCTGTTTAATAAAATGAATGAATGTAAAGACGTCAATAAAGTTTATTGTCCCGCGTGTCAGAAGATAAAAGATAAATTCCCCGGGGGGATTGTAACACTGAAAGGGGAATTCCTCAGGGAGCACAAAGATGAAATTATGAACCTGATCAGGAATGAGGAAGAAAGGGCCAGGGGGTTTAACCCGCTTGAAAGGCTTATGGAGATAAACAGCCTTGATTCGGGCCTGGAGTTGACCACAACGAATGAGAAGCTGGCGCAGAGAATCGGCAGGAGCCTGTTCCGGGCGTATCAGGGAAGGGTAGGGTATAAGTGGTCCCAGGATACAAAACTTCTCAGGGTCGAATGGGAGCGGTGAGCGGTTTTTCCCGCTTCTCAAGCACCCTCAGAAAGGCGTCAACTACTTCAGAGTCGAACTGCGTTCCCCTGTACCGGTGCAGTTCGGCCAGGGCGTATTCCACTCCCGGGGAGGCCCTGTAAGGCCGGTCAGAAGTCATGGAGTCGTATGAATCAGCCACATGAAGGATCTTCGCGCCCAGCGGGATGTTGTCTCCCCTGAGTTTGTAAGGATATCCGGTGCCGTCGATCTTTTCATGATGGTATTTGACCAGCGGGATAATATTATTTAATTGTTTGATCTCTTCCAGGATGGCGGCGCCCTGGGCGGGATGCTTCTTGACTATTTCAAATTCCTCCGGTGAAAGCCTTCCGGGTTTGTCAAGGAGATAATCGGAAGTCCCGATCTTCCCGATATCGTGCAGCAGTCCGGCAAGCCGGATGTCCTTTATCTCATCGCCGTCGATCAGCATTTCCAGGGCGATCTGCTCCGCGTAAAGAGACACCCTCACGGAATGTCCTTTGGTCCACGGGCTTTTTGCGTCAAGTGAGTTTACCATAACGCGGACCAGTTTCAGAAACAGTTCTTCCAGGTCCTTGTATGATTCCGTTATATCTTCAAGCATATTGAAAAAAGCTTCCCGACCCGTTTTCGCCTTCAACTCCCTTATTTTCATTTCATTAATTACCTGGGAATAGATGTCGACAAGCTCCCTGTGCTCTTTTTCGGATTCTTTTATTCCGGTAACGTCAGTGACGGAGTGGAGCGCCCCGATCAGGCGGTCCCTGAGAACCAGTGGAGAGGCATATATCAGCAAATGTTTTTTAAGCGACGGCAAATATGCTTCAGCAGCCCCTGCATTCCCGTTTTTTGTCTGATTTATCAGAGGACAGGTTGCGGAAGGACCCGCGGATTGATGAAACAGTTGGTAACACTTTGCATTCTTCAGGTTATCGACATCTCCCATAAAACGTTTCATGGAGCTGCTGCAGAACGCTATGTTGAAATCAGTGTCCGTTATAAAAAAAGGATGGGGAAGGACATCGATCATTTCCTGATGCGTTTTTATGTACTCTTCAAGATCGGACCGGGTCCCCGGATCAGGCTTTAACGAGATCATTTTCCTTGTGCTGTGAAAGTTCGGTATTCAGACGTTTTATTTCTCTCTTCAGCTCTTTCATTTTCAGCTCCCTGCCGACCGCCATTTCATAGAATTTCTCGAGGTCTTCCACCTGCTGCTTGAGGTTCTGCTCCGACCTGCTCAGTTTCTGCTGTGTATTCTTGAGGTCGGTGATATCGGTGGCGATGACGACCGTATGAATATATTTGCCGCTTTTGTCCCGGATGGGGCGCTGGCTTAAATAAAACCACCGGTCGTCTTTTGTTTTAACTTCTATCCGGTCCATCGGCTCTTCACTGCGGACGAGATCCTCACAAAGCCTGACCTGTTCAGGGTCTGAGGAGGAAAGGTATTCATAAAATTTTCTGTTGACGAGCTTGCCCACAGGCATCCCGGTAAACTGGGCGAAACTGCTGTTGCATCTTCTGATTTTAAATTCCTTGTCTATGAGCACGATAAAGGCGTTCACCGTGTCAAACGTTACTTCCCACTCTATCTTCGCCCTTGTCACCACCTTCAGGAGCTGGTTGTGCTCCTCTTCTATCTGTTTGCGCTGCGTTATGTCCCTCACGACATGAATAAGCCCTACTGTCTCGTTATTATGGTTGAGCCTGGGTATGGACCGCAGCTCGATAAATCTTTCAAGGTGCGGCTCGAATATCTCAACGGATACGGGCTTTCCTGTCTGCATGCATTTACAGCTCGGGCAATCTCCGGGAGCGGTGTCCGTGCCGTGGTAATACTTGTAGCACCTGTTGGTCTTCCCCGGAGCAAGGACCGGCAGTTTAAGCATTTCCCGGGCCGCCCTGTTGGCCTGTATGATATTAAAGTCCTTGTCATGAATGGTTATCATGTCGGGAAGGGTGTTAAAAGTGTCTTCCCAGTCCTGCTTGGACTGGAGGACCATTTCCTTCATTTTTATTCGCACCGTAATGTCCGTAATGGTCAGAAGGACAGACGCCTTTTCTTCACTGCCGTATTCCGCTTTCGGCAGGTCTATTCGTGATATCACGGCAGAAAAAAACAGGTTTATATCCGACCCCTCCAGGGTGACCGTAAATTCTTTTTTTATGGTCTCGCCGCTCTCCAGATTATTTATGATTTCATCTTCGAGAAGAGTTATGAATTGTTTAAGCGTAAGCGACGGGAACTGCTCATTCAGCTTATCAAACATCATATTTGCGGAAAGAACGTTCAGCCTGTCGCTCAGGATAATCAGGATGGAGGGGACTGAAGCCACAATGTTATCAGTATACTCCTTTGCCGTCCCGAGCTTTTTGAGGTTCTCCTCTATATGCTCCGCCATGAAGTTAAATCCTTTTGCAAGCTGACCGACTTCGTCATTGCCCGAGACCTTTATCCTGGTGTCCCATCTGCCCTGCGCTATTTCGAGCATGCCGCCGGTCAGTTTTTTCAGCGGCCTTGTAATTTTTTCTGATAAATAAAGTGAGACGGCCAGGATAATGACGGTCCCCGCGACAGTTATTCCTGAGCCCATGACGGCAAAATTCCTGCTTATATGCTCGATGGCTTCCTGATTAAGCCCTTCACCGGACAACATATCCAGGATGATGTTCTGGAAAATCAGATTTATCGTGATACCGGCAAGTGACAGTACCAGGAAAAAAGACATGAGTATCTTGTTTCTCAGGCTCGTCTTTGATGTCGTATTGTTATCTGAATTATTATCCATTTCAGGAAAATATAAAGAGGGGTTTCCTTAAGTTTATCTCTTGTGTAATATTACAATCTTCCTAATGCATATAATCTTTATAATCGGTATGAATAAAGAAAACTTTAATATAATTTCATATATATATAACTAACAGAGGTTTTAGGGAGGGGCGGGACAGGAAATAATCATCTGATTTCTGCTAAATTATCTTACTATGGAAAATTCAAAGAGCGCGGGGATAATCATAATCGGCAATGAAATACTTTCAGGAAAAGTCCATGACGTCAATTCATACTTTCTCGCATGTGAATTGAGGTCCCTCGGCGTGCATTTAAGGCGCATATCCGTCATCCCCGACGAGATAGAGACCATCGGAAAGGAAGCCCTCGAATTTTCAAGGAAATATGACTATGTGTTTACCTCGGGAGGGGTAGGCCCCACTCATGATGACGTTACCATGGCCGGCATAGCAAAGGGGTTCGGGGTCGGATTATCGCTTCATCCTGAAATCAAGGGCATGCTGCTGGCGCGATACAAAAACGTTGTTAATAACGCGGCGCTTAAAATGGCTGAAGTCCCCGAAGGCGCTGAAATAATTTTAGATGAAACCATGAGATTCCCGGTGGTGTTATATAAAAACATATATATATTCCCAGGGATACCCGAGTACCTGAAGACAAAGTTCTCTTTGATCAGGGAAAGATTCCGCTCCACGGCATTCTATCTTACAAGGATATTCCTGAACGCCCATGAATCGGAATTTGCGGAGATGCTGAACAGTGTTGTTGCGGAAAATCCGGCGGTGCAGTTCGGGTCTTATCCCGTTAAGGGAGACCAGGATTACAGGGTCATAGTGACCGCCGAGTCAAAATCCGGAGAGGCCCTGGACAGGGCCGTAAATGAGTTGAAGGGCCTCCTTCCCGGAAAAATAATTGTCCGTATCGAATAACTTCGTTTCGCCCCATTTTCCACTGGATTTTTTCCCTCCATTGCGGTATGTTATGTTTAAGCGTCAAGTGTAAGGGGATTTATATGGGCCTGGAAATAGGTAAGGACATATTAGACAGCACTGACAGATGCGGCAATAATTTCTCCTGCCTCTCTGATAAGACATGTCTGTGCGAGATTGAAGATAATTTCAACGGCAAGGTCCTCTTTATCAAACCTCAGGGCCGAAGCGCATGCAACTACATGATGTCCTTTGGATATTCGTATATATGCAATTGTCCTGTAAGGAAAGAGATTTTTAGACGCTACCAGATGTAAGTGCGACCCGGCGTGTCGCCCTTACTTTATCATCCTCCTGCGCATAAGCCTGAAAGGGTAGGGCGCAAGCAGTCCGGCCGCGGCCAAAAGCCATACAACGTCCCACCTCACTGAATATAATGAGCCTGAAGCAAACGCCCTGCAGATATTCACCAGGTGATAGAGGGGCGTAAAAAAAGCGATTTTAGCCACAAGGGGCGGCAGCGTGTCGAGAGGGAAAAAAATACCTGAAAAAAGAAAGCTCGGCGTCAGCAGCAGCGTAAAAAAATAGCTGAAGGAATCAATACCCGGCGCCAGCGCCGTTGCTATCAGCGATATCTCCGCGAAGATCAGGCCGCTCATAACAAGCACGGGCAGGGCAAGGATTATCAGGGGAGAATCAACAAGTCCGAAAAGGACAATAACGAGCGTGATTATAGCGCCGTAGAACGCGCTCTTGGTCGCTCCCCACAGCACCTCCCCCGCTATGAGGTCGTCGATGCCTACAGGGGTGGCAAGGATCGCGTCAAAGGTCTTCTGGTGCGCCATCCTTATATACGTGCCGTACGTGCATTCAGTCGCGACGGCAAACATGGACGAGGAAGCGATTAATCCCGGGGCGATGAATTTAATATAAGGCACGCCGTTTATCTCTTTAATGAATCCGCCAAGGCCAAGCCCGAGAGCTACAAGATAGAGCACGGGTTCGACGAAATTGAAGGCTATGCTCGACATATAGAGTTTTTTGTAAACCGTGAAGTTCCTCTGCCATACCCTGAATGCCTTTCCGGTTTTCATCATCAAATACTTATCGAGGACCTGAAATTTTAAAACCTTCTCCGTCGGTGACGCCGTTTATAAAAACAATTATAACATCCTGCCATGGTTCCGGCAAAAGCAAAGACATGGTAAAGCTAAATATTCTGATATATCCGTCCGATATATATAGTAGCTTTTCATCAGAACCAGGGATGAACGCCTGTAAACGGAAGGAGAACGGAAAAATGAAGGAGATTGTTTTTATTCTGTTGCTGCTGACCTTCGCCGTCAGCGAGGCCGGCGCCTCTATCAAGGGGACCCCGCATGATGTAAACGTTATGAGAAACTCAGGTAAAGAGCTTGAAACATGCGCGATGTGTCATACTCCCCACTCCAGTGTAGACGCGACACCCCTGTGGGACAGGCATCAGCTCCCGCAAAACTATGCGATGTACGAAAGCCCGACCTTTGACATGAATGAACAAAAAGAGCTTCAGCCCCCATCCACCTATTGCATGACCTGTCATAACGGGGTAAGCAGCGGGCTCGTGAATTATCCGGGCCCCGGTTCAAAAATAAACCCTTTGTACAATATCTCCGATAACGACTCTCTTTTTTCAGCCTTTAGCAATATGGGAACAGATCTGAAAAACAACCACCCTGTGAGCTTTACCTATGACCCTTCCCTGGACGTGGACAACAACGGTTTCCCGTACCCGCGTCCCGTGGGCGCGGGTGGGGGAAAGGCTGTCGTGGGTTCAAGAGGCAAATACCCGTTGTATGGAGCCGGCGGAGACCAGTTTGAGTGTTCAACATGCCATGATGTGCACAACACAGTTGATTATGCCGGAAAAGGACTCGCAAAAAAAGAATCCTCCGGGAGGCAGATATACTTCCTGCGGGCCGATAACAGCGGCTCAGGAATGTGCACGGATTGCCATGTCAACAGGTAGAGGTCATATTTTCAGGCTTTTGCCTGTGAGTTTCAGGTAGACTTCTTCCAGGTTCCCGCCGTGTATGCTCATCAGTTTTGACGGTGCGTCAATGGTCAGTATCCTGCCTGAATCCATAATCGCGACCCTGTCGCAGAGTTTCTCGGCCTCCTCCATGTAATGGGTTGTAAGCACGAGCGTGATGCCCTTTGATTTAAGTTCGTTCAGTTGGTCCCATACTGAATGCCTGCTGTGCGGGTCGAGACCTGTGGTAGCTTCATCAAGTATCAGCAGCTCGGGGTTGTTCATCAACGCCCGGGCCAGGAGCAGTCTGCGTTTCATCCCCCCGGAGAGGCTTGTTATTTTTACGTCCGCCTTTTCTTTCAGCTCCACAAAATCAAGCAGCTCCAGCGCAAGGCGTGAGGCATCTTTCTTCCTTATATCAAAATACCTGGCATAAACGATCAGGTTTTCAAATACCGAGAGGTCAGGATCAAGGTTATTATCCTGGGGCATGACGCCCAGCCGCGCCTTTATTTCTCCGGGGTTTTCAGTCACGTCCATACCGAATACCTTTACTTCACCTGAAGTCGGGGGCATAAAACAATAGATAATACCCATCGCCGTAGTTTTACCGGCGCCGTTCGGCCCTAAAAAACCGAAACATTCTCCCCTGATAATTTCAAAATTGACCCTGTCGAGGGCGCATAATGAATTGTAGTATTTCGTAAGGTCTCTGGCTGTGACTATATCCATTGAGGTAATTATAAACTATGAGCGATTAGCTGTCAGCTATAAGCTGTAAGTTTTCTTGCGTTTCGGAAGTCCCTCCCGAAATTAGAAAGCGCAAGCTGTGATCTGATATACTTTTTAACAAAGGCTTATAGCTTACAGCTTCAAAAGGAGGACCATATGCCGAGAGTCGCGGTCATACTCGCGGAAGGTTTTGAAGAAGTGGAGGCGATTGCAATCATTGATGTATTAAGGAGGGCTGAAATAGATGTAGTTGCAGCAGGCCTGCATGACGGCGCTGTAACCAGCGCCAGAAAAGTGAGAGTGGTCCCGGACGCCTTAATCGATTCTATAAGGGCGGAAGATTTCGATATGATTGTTTTGCCCGGGGGGCAGCCGGGTTCGGACAATCTTAACGCGGACAAAAGGGTGAAAGACCTCGTCAGGGATTTTCACCTGAAAGGGAAACTTACCGGGGCCATATGCGCTGCCCCTTATGTCCTCGCAAACGCCGGCGTCCTGGAAGGAAGACACGCGACATCATATCCGACATACAGGGACAGACTCGGAAGCGCGGTCTATGAAGAAAAGACCGTCGTGGAAGACGGGAATGTCCTGACGAGCAGGGGACCGGGCACCGCGCTTTATTTCGGCCTGGCAATTGTTGAGAGGCTGATGGGAAAAGAGAAGGCGCAGAAAATACGCGGGGCGATGCTCGTGCAGCCGCTCTAAATGCCGGCAGGTCACTTATCTATGATCTGCCTGAACACGCTTTTTACCTCTTTCAGCATCTCTCCGTAAATGACCGGAGTGGCGGTGACCACGTTGCCTGTCAGGAGGTAATCGCCTCCTCCGGCAAAATCCGTTATTATTCCACCGGCTTCCCTGATAAGAAGGCTTCCGGCCGCTATATCCCAGGGACCGAGGGCGATCTCAAAAAAGCCGTCGCATCTCCCACACGCGACATGGGCGAGGTCAAGAGCGGCGGACCCCGCGCGTCTTATATCGCTTACCCTGTTGAAAATATTTTTGAACACTTTCAGGTACGGGTCGATCAGTTTTCTTCTCCGGAAGGGAAAGCCGGTGGCGATAAGGCTGTTTGCCATATCGCTTACCGCTGAAACCGTTATTTTCTTCCCGTTCAGGAACGCCCCTTTCCCTTTTTCGGCTGTAAAGACCTCGTCTCTCAACGGGTCAAAAACAATCCCCGTGATTATTTCTTCATTAAATTGGAGAGCTATTGAGAGAGAGAAAACGGGATAGCCGTGAATATAATTCGTGGTGCCGTCAAGAGGGTCGATGATCCAGCGGTATGATCCTGCCGGGGTTTCTTTCAGAGATTCTTCCGCCAGGAAACGATGATGGGGGAATTTCTCCCTGATGATTTTAATGATGATCTGCTCGGATTCCCTGTCGATATGAGTTACAAAGTCCGACGCCTCTTTGATATCTATTTCATCTTTTGATATCGTGCCCAGGTTACGCCTGATAAAATCTCCCGCGAGCATTGCCGCGCGGAAGGCCGCGCCTAAAAATTCGCTCTTCTCATGGTTCATGGTTTTCCCCCCAAATCAGAACATGACGGTCGCTGACAATTTCTATATTCAGATAATCGAGATTTGACCTCACAAGCTGCTGTCGGATCTCCTCAACACTGTATGCGGCCAAAAGAGAATTGAAAAAATCTTTCCGTAATACGGGAGAAGCATCAGCAGCATAACGATCTAACAAGCCCTCCGCTGATTTTACAGTATCAGGACGAAATAAGTCCATAACAAAAACAGGGGCATAAGTCTTGGCGCAATGTCTTATTGTTTGCCACATTATGAAAGGATCAGCGAGGTGATGAAGCAGGCTGTTGGAAATAACGGCATCGTATTTGTTCTGCAGCAGCGCGGTGTCAGGGACCCTGCATTTAAGGAGTCTTACCCGGTGCGCAAACCCCTTTTTGCCGACTTCGCTTGTACCGATGTCGAGCATTGCCTGCGCGCCGTCAACTCCGGTTATATTAACTCCTGGAAACGCGCCGGCAAACCTGATAATAACATCAGCGGCGCCGCACCCGAGGTCCAGGACCTCACCTTTAGAAAAACCGGGGAAACGCATCCTGAAATGCCGCACAAACGCCTCGTGCGGTTCAGCGAAATCGGCAGCGGCATAAGCCTCAGCCTGTTCAGCATCGTCCATTAAATCCGGTTCGGGAATACGTTCCATGCCCTTATCTCCACTGACTCTGTATATCATACGTCCCGTGGCGTTTGAAGACTTTTTTAATCTTATTCAGATCATCGCCCACAAGTCCGTCGAGTGAATAATCTCCCATCATTTCTTTGTTCTGAAGATAATAAAGATATCCGATTTCTTCAGGTTCAAAGCCGATGGCCCTCGCCGCGAGACCGTCAGCTTTCAGGGGGTCTGTCGAGGCTATTGCTATTCTCATATCAACAGGCGTGCCGTCGACCGGACCGTTGTTTTCCATACATATGAAACCGTCAAGGACCAGCAGGTCGGGCCACGTCCTCTTTGCGAATTCCACAATGTTGTGGTGGATCATCTTCACGCTTTTACGGTAAGCGGGATACCGGCGGAATAAAAAATTTATGAGCCAGGGAGGAAGCTTCCTCCTCGCCTTTGATACGGTCCCCGGAGGCAGCCTGTCAAGAAGGGTCTTCGGGGCGTCTACCTCGATGCCGCCCTTCATGCCGTGTATCATCGCCATGTCCTGTCTCATGACGAGACCCGCCATATTTTTAATGCCGAAGGTCGCGATGGCAAAATTGTGTGTCTTGGGAATGGCCAGGGATATTTTATAATCGAAATCCTTCACCCGGCCTGTTACTCTCAGATGGGTGTCGCCTACCACTGAATAGATCGGGCTGTGGATATATTGTTTATCATTGTCAAAATCTGTAAGCGCGACGTTTTTGTATTTCTTCTCCAAGCGGCAGTAATCATAATCCTCAAACACCTTCATTGTAGGCAGTCCCCGGTAAAAAGCCGATGCCGAGCTTTCTCCGACAGTTATCGGCGTGTCAGGAACGACTGCCCTGATAAATTCGATGACTGTCTCTATCGCTTCGACGTGTGTATTGGCAAAATCAGGTTTAAGTGCCACGAGATTGGGCTTGATCAGGATGTTTTTTGCTCTCCTGACCGGCTCAAGGTCTTCGCGAATCAGTTCGAGGCATTTTCTGATGTTCTCTTTTCTGTTATCGCCGCGAACCAGGGAAACTTTTTTATTATGGATCATAATATCCTCCGGTTAACCGTCTTTGTTAATCTGTGGCAAAAAACTGCATTTGTCCTTCACATACTCATATGACCCGTCGTTCAGCCACTTATCAAGCAGGGAAGGTTCTTTTAACTGCTGCCCTCGGTATCTTGAAACCACGGTATAATTTACTTTCAAATCTTTTAACCCTGTCATGTCGCCCCATAATTTTTCGAACTGGGCTACAGGATAAACATCCTCATGGCCGCTTCCACGGACATGTTTCACTTCCTTGATTGTCACATAGACAGGCATCATTTTTTCAAGCCTGAGCACTGAATCGAGTATTATATCCTGGTTCTGTTTCCTGTTCTCTTCTTCAACAAGAACCCCTCTGTCCAGACCGAAATACCCGAGAAGGGAATCGATTGTGATCCAGTTAGTATTGGTGTTGTAAAGAGTCAATATATATTCGTCCTCTTCACGGGGGAGGGCCATGCCTTCAATAAGGCGGGTACGGCCGTTTATTTTTGCCAGCCCGCCGCCTGAATCTTCTATGCGCCTCGGCGTTACTTCAAAGGTCAAACAGGACTGTTTCCGAATATGCCGGCCCAGTATCACAGGGTCGATATACGCGCCCATTGTATCAATATTGTGGCAGAGCAGATATTTTAAACCCGGATTGTCTTTTATCATCCGCGACAGGACGCCGTTTTTTATCATATTCGGGATTTCGTGCCAATGTCCGGGGGGATTGAATCCGGGGATGGACCCGTTTTCGCGGTAGTCTTCGCCTTCGCCTTTTGATTTGGCCCATTCAACAAGCGCTCTGTGCGCATCGTCCCGGACTTTCTGAACATTGTCCTCGAGTTTCTGACGCAGTTGCTCCTCCCGGTAAAAGCGGAGGTCCCTTTCCATTGGATAAACCCTTCGGGCTATTGATTTACCCGGGGAAAGATATATCCCGCCTTCGTAATTGAAGCTGTTGGATTTCTCGAGGAATCCCGCAACGGCATCATGTGTCAGGTAGCTTGTTGTGAAGACGTGTTGTATGCCGCGGCCGGACAGTTGCCCTGACTTTCTGCTTTTGGCAAGATGGACTTCAATGAACGTCCTGTATTTGCCGCCCATCTTAATGAAGGGGTTAATCGCTTTTACAACGGCAGCCCCGCGCGTCCATCTGCTGCCCATACCGCCCGCGAAAGTGACAACGGCGATCTCGTTGTTCCGGAGGGCGGACATGCCTGTTTCATAATAAATTCCGGATTCCGGATCTCGGATTTCGGATTTGAAATCCTCCTCCTCAAAATGGAAAATCTCATCATATGAAACATCCTCAATCTTTGTTGATAAAGGCAACCGGTTTTTAGCAAGGCCGATATCGCCTTTCTTCAGTAAAGACCTCATATGTTCATGAGATCTTGAATCGAATCCGTATTGTTTTTTGATTTCGTCTTCTGTTAATGGGACAGAGAGTCGACCGTCTTTTTTTGGTAGGGGCAATTCATGAATTGCCCCTACATTGTCCTGATCCATCTCCGGCATCCTTGCGCCTTTCCCCTTCAGCATCTTCGCGACAATGCCTTTATGGTTTATTTCAAAATCATACACAACCGGGTCTATTATGAAGGGCAGGGACGCGATGTATTTTTGTTTCAGTTCAAGCATGATGCCGGAGACCCTGTCTTTAAAAACTTCCCTGATCTCCGGGGTCACGATAAAAGCCATTCCGCCCCCGGACATTCCTCCCAGCATGAGAAAGCCCATGTAATCTTCCCTGAACTCTTCTTTTACCTTTTCAATCAGATCTTCCGTGAAGGCGTTGTTTACCCATGGGATTACGTTCTGTATCGGGTCTTCCCAATCTTCTGTCGTAAGGCGGCCGAGCTCTTTCATGCTCCCTGTTTTCAATGCTTCAACGATCCTGTCGAACAACTGAATCCCTTTCAGACGGGCTTTCCATTCCTTATCGTATTTCAGGAGATATTTTTCCGTCACCATCTCAAGAACAGGCCCGACGTCCTGGGAAATTCCGCCGTGCACAAGCACCATTGAGCCGAGGATTCTCCTCTCGACTTCTTCCGGGACCTCATCTTTCGTAAACACGTTGTGCTCGGGGAGCAGACACCCCCTGCTGACGCCGAATTCAGGGTCGCTTTCACGGGCCGGCTTTCCGGCAATCACTTTTATACCGGGCCATAGTCCCCCGGAGTCCTGCCAGCCTCCGCCCGACCCCCCGAGCCATTCGCCCAATATAGCTCGTGACGCCACAGTCCGTCTTTCTTCTCCGGTTAACGGGCCGGTCTGGTTTTTTATCTGACCGCTGAATCTCATCAGGCGGGTTATGACTGTTGACAGGAGGGTAGTGCTGACGGCGAGTCTCGATCCTTTTGGGATGTTATTTACTTTTGTCACTATCCCGATACCGCCTGGTTTACCTGATAACTTACGCAGCAGATCACGCAGAGAGAGGTCCCTGTTCTCAAAGCAGGGCGGGACAAGGCCCGAAGCCACAACCCCTGCTTTCAGCAACGAGAGATAATCATTACCGAAATTGAAAAGCTCCTTCAATGAGGAAATCTTCTTTGAGGTCTTTAAATCAACAGAGACAAGATGGATTACCGGTTCTTCAATGAAACGGCAATAGCATTCACACGGCGGTAATAACGGTTTATCGCTGCCGTGAATTCCCAGATTTACCGAAAGGTTCACAACCCGCGCACCTTCCGGAAAATCCATTCCGAGAAAGAAGATGTCAGACCATCCGCTGTGAGAGGGGTCCAGCCTGACAGGCGACGCATCCATTCCAACCGGATACAGCCCTGTTTCAGGGTCCGGCGTGGTCAGCTCTTTACTGAAGGAATAAGGGTAATCTTCAATACCGTTGATATTAAAGAGAAGATGATTTTCCCTGCACTGACTGATGGAGAGCTTGACCTGGTCCAGAAGATAGTTGAAAGACAGGTTGTGATATGATTCCGCGACAGCGCTGAATACAGCCTGATTGGCATTATTTCTTATCGCTGAAAGATACACTTTTATTGATCCCTCAAAATCTCTTTCATACGCGGCCTTTACACCCTTGAAAGGGATTTCTCCATGTTGAAGTATATCCTTGGATAACTGGAGGTAATGTCCATAAATTACAGAAAGAAATAAAGAAGCTCTTACTTTATGATACAGGTTTTTGGAGGATTGCCTGAATTCTTCCAGCTCATGCGCTGCCGTAAGCAGTTCAGCGCTTTTTTTGTTCTGAAGAAGAACGTTTATGGAACGGTTACGGATGGATTCATCATCACTGATTATCGTCTCGACAAGTTGATTGGACATGGTTGAGATTTATTATTTTAACATATAAAATTGCTTTGTTAGTCGGAAAACAAACACAGAGACAAGGAGCAAGACTTAAAAATCCGAAATCCTAATATCGAAATACGAAACAAATACAAAACTCGAATGCTCAAATGATCAAAACTTTGCCTGTTTGGAACATTTGAGTTTCGGTCATTCGATATTGTTTCGGATTTTGTATTTCGTGCTTCGAATTTAAGATTTAAAACTATGAGAATTCTTATCCAGAGAGTAAAAAGCGCAAGAGTCGTTGTGGCAGGGAATACAGTCTCTGTAATAGGGAAGGGGCTTCTGTTGTTTGCGGGCATCGGCAAAGAAGATAAAATGGAAGACATCCGGCGGCTTGCCGGAAAAGTAATAAACCTGCGCATCTTTGAAGACGATCAGGGAAAAATGAACCTTAACATAAGGCAGGCCGGAGGAAGCATTTTAAGCGTATCGCAATTTACGCTTTATGCAGATACCGGCAAGGGGAACCGTCCGGGATTTGACCAATCAGCTGATCCCGACATCGCAAAGGACTACTGGCAAAGATTCAACAACCTCCTGAAAGATGAAGGCATCGAAGTCCGGGAAGGGATATTTGCCGCGCATATGGAAGTCGGGCTTGTCAACGACGGGCCTGTGACGATATGGCTGGACTCAAGAAAATAACAAGTTGAGCCGAATAATATCTTGTAATGACCTGCGCGAATATGAATGAATCCCTCATATCCTTTGTAAAGGGCATTAAAAATCTTCCGACTATCCCTCTTATCGCCCAGAAAATACTCGGACTTCTCGGAGACAATCAGCTTTCTGTCGATAAGATAGAAGGGATTATCGAGAAAGATCCGGCAATATCCGCAAAGATACTGAGCGTGGCAAATTCCGCTTTTTTCGGATTTCAGGTGAGCTCTGATCTTCTCAGGAACGCGATAATGAGGATAGGCTTCGATAATGTCAAAAATATAGCCATAGGGATATCATTAATGACAATACTTGATGACGGGAAACGCGGGAAGGCGTTCGATTACCGGAGGGTTTTCAATCACTCCATCGCGGTCGGATTTACTTCAAGGCTTATTTCAAAAAAAATGAAGCTGGACAACGCGGATGACGCCCTCATGAACGGAATGCTTCACGACCTCGGTTATCTTGTGCTGAGTGGATATTCCCAGGAAGCTTACCGGGAAGTGTTATATACCTTTGAAGAAGGGACGCCCCTGCTTGATGCGGAGAAGGAAGTCCTGCATTTCACCCACTCTGAAGTGGGTTCCTGGCTGGCCGAAGAATGGAAATTGCCGGAAATTATCATGGACATAAATATGTTTCACCATGCCCCGTCTCTTGCGCAGCGGAATTCCAGACAGGTTGCCGCGATACATATTGCCGACTACCTGACTTCCAGGAATATCATGGGTCCGACTGAAAAAGACCCTAAATATCCCCTCGATTTATCATCCCTCGAGATACTCGGCATATCGGAAAAGGACCTCAAAGACATGGAAGAATCCATTGGGGGCGTGCCTTTCGACGACGGGATATTCAAGTAGCCGTTAAGCTTTCTGTTACGCGGGCTTCCTTGACAAACAACCGCTTTCCGGGTAAAACTACAGGAGTTGCCGCCAACATGCGCGAATAAAATAAAATTAGTTTGGACGCGGACCAACTTTTATTCGTGATAATCAGTGAAAATTCGTGGCTAAGCAAAAGGAGAATTCCAGTGGGTTTTGATTCCGAGAAAGTAGCGCTAATCGCGCAGAAAATCAGTTTTGCCTTCGAAGACCACTATCCTGACGAAACAAAGCGGAAATTGTTTCTTGCCCTGTTCGACAGATACCTGTCGCCGGTAGACCCGACAGGGTCCATGGAAACATATGACGTGATTATCCAGTTGGGAAGAAAAGAGCCGGAAGAACTTGAGCGAATGCTCAAAGAGATGAGAGATAATTCATTGATTTCAGAATAATTTTCGGCCACGGATTTACACGGATAAACACGGATAGATTTTTACTTAGCTGTTTTTATTTAAATAGATCGGCTCATACCCCGGTGTTGCGGTGTCAATCCTGAGAATAAACGGTTTCCTTAATCCGCCATAGGTAGTGCACGAATTGACGGTAACGATCTTTCCCTCGTGTTCAACGTATGGACCAAACGCGGCCTTGTAAGGTTCATGACTCCTCACAATCATTTTCAGTCCAAGCAAAGAAAGCGTTTTTTGTGTTATATCTTCTCCGAACAATAAACCGCTGCCTCTCGGGTTTTTATGTTCCCCCTTCATATGGAACGGATCACTCCACAGAAGATTTTTTTCATTTTCAGGGTTTGATAAATCACGCGCTGAATGTATGTTTGACGATATCCCGGCATGAATAAACAGGACCTTGCCGATAATTGCCGCGATGTACAGTTTAGACAGGAAACCGAGCATCACATCCTGATAAAATTTCGCCCAGGAGTCAACCTTTCTGTCCGCTTCATTAATCAGGTCGCACGGATAAAAAGCCGGCCTGCCGTCCCTGTAAATTTCATGATTGCCTTTCAGTGCGACGATGTCGTCTCTTGTGTCCAAAAGCCTGCTGAGCTCCGTTATGATCTCGACGCCGTAAAGACCCCTGTCGGCATAATCTCCGAGGAAAACCAGAAGAGCGTCTTTTCTGTTTTTTTCGTAGATGTTCAGTATTGTCTCGTAACTTTGATAATCTCCATGCAGGTCCCCGGCGGCATAGACAACTGCGGTATTCCCGGTGAAAACTTTATTTACCATACAATAGAACCGTTCAAGCGGAGCAAACTGCTTAAACGCCTCCTGAATAAATCATAGCACAGAAAAATACAGGGCTGAATACCAGTCTACACCTTTAGATTGTACTCTAAGCCTCTCAAAATTCATGACACTGCGTCTTTCTGTCATTTATTAAAAGCTTCAAATATATAGATTGCAAGTGCTATAATTCTTCCCATGAATAAGGTTATAAAGATCAAAGAGTCTGATATTCATTCACATATAAAAGCGAGGATGAAACAGCGGGGAATTTCTATGGAAGAAATACAGGCTGTTTTGACTAAAGGCTGGAATGCCGATGATGCTGTCGGAGGAACAATTGGCAAGGTGTTTGTATTTCCTTATAAAGCAGAATGGGAAGGGAACTCCTTTGAAGAAAAAGAAGTAACAGTATATTATAAATATAAGGACAAGCAATTTATTTTATTGACGGCAAAGGCAAGATACGGGAAAGAGTTTTTACGAAGGGAGGATAAATGAAAATTGAGTATGATCCTGAAAGAGACCTGCTTTACATATATTTCGCAGAGGCCGGGGCAAAGGCAGCACAGACAATAACTGTCACGCCAGGCGTGCATGCAGATTTTGATAAAGACAGCAAACTCATTGGTATTGAAGTGATTGAAGCGTCCAAGATCATGGGTGATAAGATAGAATTCAAATTGCCTGAACTTTCCGTAGCCTGACAAGCTATATTAAGCTCATATTATTTCTTTTTTTTATTGGAAAAGTATTTCTGTCTTTTCATCTGCTGTATACTTTGTTTCCCGTAGCTATTATTTTTAATTATCTGATTGAATATTTTCTTTTATGACTGATAAATATTTCATCCATACTTTCGGCTGCCAGATGAACGTTCACGATTCCGAGAAGATCGCCGGGATTTTATCCGAATCCGGTTTAGGTGAAACGGATTCTTTGAATGAAGCCGACGTTATTGTCCTGAACACCTGCAGCATCAGGGAGAAAGCGGAACAGAAATTCTACAGCGAGCTTGGAAGGCTGGGGGCGGCAAAGAAGAATAATCCGGGACTGAAAATTGCCGTGGCAGGATGCATTGCTCAGCAGAAAGGCAGCGTGTTGTTCAAGAGGTTCCCTTATGTTGATTTTGTTTTCGGCCCTGACAATATCGATAACCTGCATGCATGGATAAACAAGAGACCACAGAGCACAGACCACAGAGCACAGACAACGGCCCTGGCCCATAATCCGGAATATCACAATAAAGCGCTCCCGGTGAAAAGGGAAGGGAAGGTGAGGGCATGGGTATCCATCATGTACGGTTGCGACAACTTCTGCGCTTATTGCGTTGTTCCCCATACCCGGGGGAGGGAAAGGAGCAGGAGCAGCAAGGATATATTAGATGAAATATCAACGCTTGCAAGGCAAGGGTTCAGGGAAGTCACGCTCCTGGGACAAAACGTAAATTCCTACGGCAAAAACCTGCCTGAGAAGATCGATTTCCCGGGCCTTCTTGGAATGATTCATGATATTGAAGGGATAGAGAGGATCCGGTTTGTTACCTCTCATCCGAGGGACCTTTCTGAAAAACTTATTGACGCGATGAGCAATCTGTCCCGGATTTGCAAACACCTGCATCTGCCTGTACAAGCCGGGTCTGATAAAATTCTTTCCCTGATGAACAGAGGTTACACATATAAACAATATAAAGAGAAGATTGATATATTGAGAAGCGCCGTGCCTGATATCGCGGTCACAACGGACATAATCGTCGGTTTCCCCGGAGAAAGTGAGAAAGATTTTCAGGGTACGATCAGTGCCCTGAGAGAAATAGAATTTGACGGTATCTTTGCCTTTAAATACTCGATAAGACCCGGCACCGCGGCTGTCGGCCTGCCGGACCATATTGATGAAAAAGACAAGTCGGCGAGGCTCTCGGAGGCCCTGGACCTCCAGGCCGGGATAACTTACGCCAAAAATAAGGCGCTTGAAGGCAAAACAATTACTGTTCTTACGGAAGGATTGAGCGAGACTGATAAGGAAAAATTGACCGGGAGGACAAGTTCGAACAAGATAGTAAATTTTTACGGGGATGAGAGCGACATAGGGAGACTCGTCGACATTAAAATATCAGAGGCAAAACAGCATTCGTTATTCGGTACAAAAGAAGCAATTTTAGCCACGAATATACACGAATGAAGACGAGTCAATAAAATTAAGGTGATACATTTCTGTTTTTCGTGAAATTCCGTGATAATTCGTGGCTGAAAAAAATAGAATGAAAGTAGCTATACAGACATTGGGGTGCAAGGTCAACCAGTCGGAGAGCGCCGCCATCGAAGGGACACTACGGGCCCATAATTTTGAAATTGTAAGACACACCGATAGCCCGGATATTTGTATAGTAAACACATGCACGGTAACGGCAAAAAGCGATTACCAGTCAAGGCAGCTTATAAGGAAAGCCATAAAATCAGGGGCCAGGGTTATCGCAACGGGCTGTTATGCGCAAGTAAGGTCCAAGGAAATATCAAAGATAGAAGGCCTTGACCTCGTTATAGGTAATTCCGGGAAAAATGATATCCTTGACCATATCCGAAACTTGAAGGAAAATAATGGAAGCTCTTCGGTAATCATCAACCACCCGCTTTCACCTCTATCAGCGCAGCCGTATTATTCATCAAGGTCGAGGGCCTTCCTGAAAATTCAGGACGGGTGTAATTTCTCATGTTCCTATTGCGCAGTGCCCTCGGCAAGAGGAAAGAGCCGCAGCCTCAACCCGGATGATATGCTAAAGGCTGCCGGACTGCTTTTTTCACAAGGATACAGGGAGATTGTTTTAACAGGAATTCATATTGGTTCCTATGGGTTAGACCTCAAACCTCAAAGTTCATTATTACATATTGTAGAAATGTTGATAAAATCATTCCCCCTTGTACGTTTCAGGTTAAGTTCTTTGGAACCACAGGAATTTAAAGAGGAATTATTGTCTTTTATTAAAGAAGGCTCAGTGTGTGGGCATCTTCATTTTCCTCTTCAAAGCGGGTCCGACAAAATCCTCAAGGCAATGAACCGGGGGTATACGACCGGTTATTTTAAGGGCCTGATTGAAAAAATAAGATCTCTTTGTCCTGATATTTCAATCGGTACCGACATCATAACCGGCTTTCCCGGTGAAAATGAAAGTGATTTTCTCGAAACAGTACGGTTTATAGAACAATTAC
Source organism: Nitrospiraceae bacterium (assembly GCA_003599505.1). GTDB lineage: Bacteria > Nitrospirota > Thermodesulfovibrionia > UBA6902 > UBA6902 > SURF-23. The sequence continues at coordinate 20,239 of QZKO01000018.1, forward strand.
CTTTCAGCTATCTTCATGTATTCCCGTATTCAAAAAGGCCCGATACCAGGGCTGCGTTACTGGAGAACCATCTTTCCGATAACATTAAGCAGGATAGAGTAAAAATATTATTGGAGATATCAAAAAACAAGAAAATATTATTTATGCAAAGCAAGTTAGGCAATATATTGGATGTAATAGTTGAGAATAAATATACAAGAGCCGGTTATTATTCAGGAATATCTGATGATTATCTGAAAATATCAATTAAATCCGATAGCCTTATGAGGGGACAACGATTGAAAGTAAAGGTCATATCTTTGACTGACGAAGGTTTAATAGCAGAACCCCTTCATAAATAAATATAATTAGATAACACATTGTTATAATTATATTTTTCATGTGCCTAAAAGTTAAGCAATCCTTGCAAAACCCCCGTTAGAAGCCATTTTAAAAGGGGGGCCGGTGGAGTTTTAACATCTTCTTAACAAAAGTTTGACATATTGAATGTCCGATAAGTTATATTATGTTAAATTAGATAACAGAGGATTAAGAGATTAAGGGATTGAGGGATTAAGAGATTGAGTTAGCTGCGGAGTTCGGCGTTGAGTTTATTTATTAGCCTTTCAACGATAATACGGTGCAGGGAGTCAACCTCTGCGTCTGTGAGGGTCCTGTCGGCAGCCCTGAAGCGGACAGAAAAAGCGAGGCTTTTCCTGTCCTGAGGGATAGGTTTGCCTGTATAAACATCAAAAAGTGTAACAGATTCTATAAGATCTGAATCAATGCTTGATATTTCATTCCTTGCCTGCTCTGCTGTAATGTCCTTAAAAACCACAATAGCGATGTCCCTTTCAACATACGGGAACCTGGGCAATGACAGGAATGTTGTTCCCGGAGATATATGCCGGGACAGTTTTTCAACATCCAGTATCTCCAGTACAGTCAAGTTCCCTTTAATATTAAAGGCCTCGAGGACTGTCGGGTGCACTGTGCCCAGGGAGCCGATCTTATCGCCGCCTGATATTATCGAACAGGATTTTCCGGGATGAAGATACGGTTCAAGCCCTGAGATTTCCTGATCGAGATAAAAATCTCTTATGCGCAGGACCTTAAAGAGATTTTCCATCGCTCCTTTAATATCGTAAAATCCGTCGTGCCTGGTTTGCCATAAAGACGCGGACGTCTCCTGGTTGCAGACCGCCGCCATCTGGACCACTTCCTCCGGCAGGCTCTTATTTGATGGGAGAAAGACCCTCGATACCTCGAAAAAACGAAGCGCCTTTTCTCCCCGGTTTATGTTCAGTGCCACATTATTAAGCAGGGCCGGCAGCAGGGTCGTTCTCATCGCCGATTCTTCTTTCCTGAGGGGATTTTTTATGAAAACAAGGTCCCTCCTTGAATCAGCAGGAGGGATGTTCAGTTTGTCGAGGGCGTCAGGGTAAAAGAAACTGTAATTAATGGCCTCATAAAAACCTGATCCGGTCATGGAATCCTTTATGGGTTTAATAATCCCGGTTTTCTTGCCGGACGGCGCGGGCTGCATCCTGATAGAGGGCAGCGTGGCTGGGATCCTGTCGTACCCGTAAAGCCGCGCTATCTCCTCGATAACATCCACATCCGTCTGTATATCCTCTCTGAAACCCGGCGGCCGGACATTGAAGCCGCCCCCTTCCCTTTCCACTTCAAATCCGAGATCAGCCAATATGCCTTCAGAAAACGATTCCGGAATAACAGTCCCGAGCACGGAATTGATTTTTTCAAATGAGATCCGTACATGCCGCGCGGCAGAAGGCCCCGGATAAACGTCGGTCAGGCCGGAAATCCGTCCGCCCGCTATTTCCGCAATAAGCGCGGCGGCCCTGTCGAGCGCAAACACAATATTATTTATGTCTGCGCCCCTTTCGAACCTGTATGACGACTCAGAGGCAATGCCGAGTGATTTTGATGTGCGTCTGACGGATGAAGGATAAAAATACGCGCTTTCAAGGAGGATATTGACTGTTGAAGAGGAGACCTCGGTGTTGAGTCCGCCCATGATGCCGGCCAGGGCCACAGGTTTTTCAGCGTCCCATATCAACAGCATTTCGCTGTTCAAGTCCCTGTCTTCATTGTCGAGGGTGTGGAATTTCTTTACTGGACCCGCGGTCTTTACTTCAATTTTTCGACCCGAAAGCTTGTCGAGATCGAATGCGTGAAGGGGCTGCCCGGTTTCCAGGAGCACATAATTGGTAATATCAACGATATTAAGAGAAGTCCTGAAGCCGTGGGCCTCAAGACGTTTGATGAGCCACTCAGGAGAAGGGGCAGGCTTTACGCCGGTAATAAGGCGCGCTGCGTATCTCCTGCAAAGCCTGGTATCTCCGATTTCAACTTCAGGCCCCCTGCCCTCCTGTTTTCTGATATCGACCTGTTTGCTTCTTGAAGGAATTTTCAGGATAGCGGATATCTCGCGCGCTATGCCGGTTATACTAAGACAGTCAGGCCTGTTTGGAGTTACATTTATGTCGAACACGGCGTCATTGTCGGTCCTGCTCATCCCCTCCACTTCAAAGCCCGCCATTGTCAGGGCATGAGCAAGTTCTTCGGGCGGCAGCCTGAAATCGACAAATTCCCTGAGCCAGTTATACGATGCCTTCAATTATTCCTCCGGAATAAAGAAAATTTAACGTATAAAATACTATCCGAATATGATGGATTTTGCAAGGCAGGGGAAAGTAAAAAAAGAAGTAAACACGGAGACACCGAGGCACAGAGGGAAGACCGGTGAAGAATTTCTAACGCAACACCTTTTTAAAGTAGGGGTGGGTTTGAAACCCGCCCCTGCAAGAGTGATAAATCAGCAACCCGAATCAGGCGTAAAGCTTTTTACAGTTTGAAGGCCCCTGAATCAATCCACTCGTTTTTCAGAAGCGACCACCAGTCAATAGCCAACCCCTTCAATACATAGTCATAAGGCAGCCACCCGTAGCCTTTGTCGCCCCATCCAAGGCCCCAGGAGTTTCTGATGAGCAAGGCCCCAGTGGTCTCTTTGCCTCCGGGATTGGTATTTTTGATCTTCATGTTGTCATCATAACCGGCCGCAATAACGGCGTGGCCTCCGGCAATTTTTTCGCCTGGCGCCGGATAAGGTATTTCCCCGGTTGCCGTAGCCTGAGAGATTGAATTATAGACCGTAAACCCGAACATCGAGGGTAACCCGGCGGCCAGGTTTGTCCTTATCCGGTTCAGCAGGACGTCCCTCGGGGTGCCGGCAGGGTCAAGACGGTAGTAGCTGATGGCCTGATAGTTCTGCGCGAAGGCATAGCAGAAGGCGGTCGGCTCTTTGTCAAAATCACTGATAGCGTACTTCCAGTATTCCTCAGGAGGGATGCCGAATAATACCAGCGCGCCCATTGTTGTCCTGAGAAAGGCGCCGGTATCTCCGGTCCAGCCCAGCAGGTTTCTCGTGACCTTGTAGAGAAAAAGCCTGGAGGCGTCGATATGTTTTCCGAAGGCCCGCCGTTCAAAATACTCGACTATCCCGACACCGGCGTGCGCAGTGCAGGAACCGAGGGATGACTGGTTCTCAATCGGAGAACACCATGCCCTCAAGTCGGCGGAAGCCGGGAGTTTTGACGCCGGTTTTGCCGCACCGGCTTTCGCAAGCATGGCTTTAACGGAATCATTTTGCCCCAATGACTTTAACCTGGGGGCGACTTCATCATGCTCTACTGAATAGTCCTGAAAATTGGGATAATCGGGCAGCCATCCCATCCCTGATGTTTTGATAATCTCATCCATTGAATTGCCTCCTTTAAAGCGATAGTGTTTTGAATCCTGAATCCTACTCTTGAATTTTACAGAGCGCATCACCTCCCCTCTTCTGCCGGCTGATTGTAATGGCAAAAGGCGAAGGGCTAAAGGCTAAAGGCAAATAAAGAACGCCCTTGGCCATTTGCCCTTTGACCGTCACGTCGCGGAGCTTTAAAGGAGGGGAGCTTTACGATACCGGCAATTGTCACTGAGAGGCAATAATACTGTATGAGTGAGTATGGATTGATTCTATGCGATATTCCCCTGCCCTCATTTGTCCGACGCTAAGAATTCTGTAACCGGGATTAATATACCTTAAAAGGATGGAGTTCTGTCAAGGAGTTTTTTAGGATCAGGCGCTTTTTTTATAAGGATAGAAGCTTTCAGGAGAAGTAAAATTATCTGCGAAAATCCGTGGCTGGCATCAAAACTGTTCCAGGAACCTTTTATCGTTTTCGTAAAAAAGCCTGATGTCGTCAATCCCGTATTTCAGCATAGCGACACGCTCTATCCCCATGCCGAAGGCAAAACCCGTATACTGCTCGGGATCGTATCCTGCCATTTCAAAAACCCGGGGGTTGATCATCCCGGCGCCGAGGATCTCAAGCCAGCCGGTATTCTTGCAGACGCTGCACCCGGCGCCCCTGCATATGACGCACGATATATCTATTTCCGCGCTCGGCTCGGTGAAAGGGAAAAAGCTCGGCCTGAAGCGTAATTTCGTGTCGGTCCCGAAGACCTTGTGAATGAACACTTCAAGCACGCCTTTAAGATCGCTCATTGTGATATGTTTATCCACCATAAAGCCTTCCAGTTGATGGAACATCGGTATGTGCGTTACGTCCGCGTCACATCTGTAAACTTTTCCAGGCGCAATGACCCTGAGCGGAGGAGTGTTATTTTTCATAATGCGGACCTGCACAGGGGAAGTGTGCGTCCTCAGCACGACATCGTCTGTTATATAAAATGTGTCCTGCATGTCCCGGGCGGGGTGGTCTTTCGGCATGTTCAGCGCTTCGAAATTATAAAAATCGAGCTCTACCTCCGGACCTTCTTCAACGTGAAACCCCAGCGAGGTAAAGACATCCACAATTTCATCCAGAACCTGTGTCGTGGGATGGAGATGACCCGGCGGTATGAAATAGCCCGGAAGGGTAACATCAATACGCTGGGTTTGAAGGGTCCTGTTCAGCTCGGCGGCCTTGAATGTTTTTTCGGACCTGCAGAGGAGGTCTTCAATGTAAGTCTTCACTTCGTTGAGAAGCTGTCCGTAATTACGACGATCTTCGGGGGAGACGGCGCCGAGGGATTTAATCCTGCCGGTTATTATCCCTTTCTTGCCAAGGTATTTTATCCTTAATTCCTGGACCTGCCTGAGACTGTCTGACTTTTCAATTTCATCTCCGGCCAGGTCCTTTATGGAATGAAGGTCATTGAGCATTCCCTTTTTTAACCATTTCCACGAGGTTGCTGAAGGTCTGCGGGTCGTTATATGCCATATCGGCAAGGGCTTTCCTGTTTAACGCGATATCCATCTTTTTCAGTTTGTTCATGAATTGGCTGTAAGTCAAACCGAGGGCCCTTAGGGCCGCATTGATCCTTATAATCCACAGCGACCTGAATTCTCTCTTTTTCGCTTTTCTGTCTTTGTAAGCATACGTCAGCGCTTTGTCGACCGCTTCCGTCGCTATCCTGTACAAACGGCTTTTGGCCCCATAGTAGCCTTTCGCCATGTTGAGGACCCTTTTCCGTCTCCTTCTTGTTTTGAAACCACCTCTTGCTCTCGGCATTTATTTATACCTCCTGAATTTCGATTGTACGCAGATTAACGCAGATTTTCTCCGATATTCTCCGGAATTATTATCTGTCTCTTCAATTTGTATTAAAGTGATAATTATACAGTATTAATAAAAATTTTAAAATACTTTGAAAAAAACAGTTAAAGAAAGGATGGTTTTAATCTGCGTCAGATTCTCTTTCCGTATTAATAAGGGAGCATTTTTTTGACGGCGTCAAGATTTGTCTTATCGACCAGCACGCTCTTTCTCAAACTTCTTGTTCTCTTGGAGGACTTGCCGGTCATGATATGACTTTTATATGCCTTGTTCCTCTTGACCTTTCCGGTCGCTGTTTTCCTGAACCGCTTGGCAGCTCCTCTGTGAGTTTTCAGTTTCGCCATTTTACCTCCTCTTCCCGTTACTTCGGCGCAAGGACCATGATCATGCGGTTGCCTTCCATTTTCGCAGGCTGCTCGATATTCGCGGCCAGTGAAAATTCTTCGATAATCCGGTTAAAAACCTTTTTACCGATCGACGCATGAACGATTTCCCTTCCTCTGAACATCATGGTGATTTTCGCCTTGTCTCCGTGTTCCAGAAATTTCTTTATGTTCTTCATTTTGAAAAGCAGGTCGTGTTCATTGATCTGCGGCCTTACTTTTATCTCTTTTACAGTTATTGTCTTGCTTTTTGTTGAATGTTTTTTGCTCTGCTGGTAACGGTATTTTCCATAATCCATTACGCGGCATACAGGAGGCTGAGCGCCCGGAGCCACTTCAACAAGATCAAGGTCATGCTCCTGCGCGAGTTTTATGGCGTTCCTGACATCCATTATGCCCAATTGAGCGCCGTCATGGCCTATTACCCTGACTTCTCTGGCCCTGATCCATCTGTTTATTCTGAGTTCTTTTTCTATGATTGCCTCCTGCCCGATATTCCATCTTTGAGAAATGCCGCGAGTTTCTCCACAGTCATTTCTCCGATATTTTCTCCGTTTCTTTTTCTTATATTGACTGTATTGTTTTCCATTTCTTTGTCACCTATTATACACATATAGGGGGTTTTTAATACAGCGGCTTTTCTTATTTTATAGCCTATTTTCTCATTTTCTTCATCGGTGTCGACCCTGACGCCTTCAGCGATCAGAAAGTCATATATTCGCCTGCAATATTCTACATGTCTTTCGGAAATAGTCAATATGGAAATGTGCACCGGCGAAAGCCATAGAGGGAACGCCCCGGCGTAATGCTCTATCAATATCCCGAAGAAACGCTCAAGAGACCCCATGAGCGCGCGGTGTATCATAATGGGCCTGTAATCTTTGCTGTCCGCGCCCCGGTATGTTATATCCAGCCGTTCCGGAATGTTAAAATCCACCTGAATGGTGCTGCACTGCCATTGCCTGCCGAGAGTATCTCTTACTTTAATGTCGATCTTCGGGCCGTAAAATACACCTTCGCCGGGGTCGATTTCATACTTCAGCCCCTTTTGTGAAAGCGCGTTCTCAAGCGCTCCGGTCGCCTTTTTCCATGCCGCGTCTGTTCCCACATATTTCTCAGGCCTTGTTGAAAGATAAATATCATAGTCGGAAAACCCGAATGTCTTCAGAATGAATAATGTAAACTCCAGCACCCTTAAGACTTCATCTTCGATCTGGTCTTCCATGCAGAATATGTGAGCGTCGTCCTGGGTAAACCCTCTCACTCTGAGGAGACCGTGCAGCACGCCGGAGCGTTCGTACCTGTAAACGGTGCCGAGCTCTGCAAACCGCAGCGGCAGGTCCCTGTAGCTCCTTAGATGACTCTTGAAAACAGATACATGGAAAGGACAGTTCATGGGTTTTATTTCATACTCCAGCCCTTCGATTTCCATGGGCGAATACATGTTCTCCTTATAAAAATCCACATGTCCTGTCTTTTTCCATAAATCGAGTTTTGCCATATGAGGAGTGTAAAGCACCTGATAGCCCGCCCTGTAATGTTCGTCCAGCCAGAAATTTTCAATAGACCTTCTGACGGCGGCGCCCCTTGGGTGCCAGAGCACCAGGCCCGGGCCTATGTCGTCATTCATGCTGAAAAGGTCGAGTTCCCTGCCGAGCCTCCTGTGGTCCCTCTTCCGGACTTCTTCAAGGAACTCAAGATGCTTCTTCAGCTCATCTTTTGTCGGAAACGAAACGCCGTAAATACGCTGGAGCATCTTGTTCTTCTCGTCACCCCGCCAGTAAGCGCCGGCAACGGACAGGAGTTTGAAGGCCCTGACCTTCCCGGTGGATTCAAGATGAGGCCCCCGGCAGAGGTCAATAAAATTGTCCTCTTCATAGAGTGATACGGTTTCGTCCGCGATCTCATTTATCAGTTGAACCTTATATTCCTCACCGCGCTCCCTGAAAAACCTTGCCGCTTCTTCTTTCGGCAATTCTTTTTTTATAAACGGTTTGTTCGCTTTTATGATTTCCTTCATTTTTTCTTCGATGCGGGGCAGGTCTTCCTGTGTAAAGGCATGACCGCTGTCGAAATCATAATAGAAGCCGTCAGGGATGGCGGGGCCTATGGCAAGTCTTGTATCCGGAAAAAGCTCTTTAACGGCATGCGCCATAATGTGGGAAGTGCTGTGGCGGTACGTGTTGAGAAATTCCTTATCGTTTTGCGGCTCTTCTAAAATAATTCAATACCTCCTTCGGGACCCTGCCCTGTTCCGTGTCAAAGTATAGCAGAAGAAGCTTTGCCTTTTCCAGATGTTACCAAATTATTCCAACGCGCAGCCTTTACCGCGATGAGCGCGGGAAACCGTACGGTCAGCGTCTGCGAAAAATCGAGAAAGGGCGCGCCGCTGCCCGCGGTCCCGGGGACCTCTCCGAGCCTGCGCTTCACCACGTGAAGGTGCGCAAGAAGAAACCCTTCCGACAATCGCCTGTCGGCCTCGATGAGCGCGTCAAAGACATCCCTGAAATGAATGGTCCGCGCGTCCGCACAGAGGAACCGGGCAGCCCCGCACGCCGGGCCGTACCGCGCCCTTCTTGCGTTCTCATCGCGCACGGCCCGGGACCAATCCTCTTTGAACACCCTCCCCTTCCTTTCCAGCAATGCCATTTCGTCTTCCGTCAACCGGGGCGACAGATCGCGTTTTTTTCTGATCCTTTCGGTTCCCTCCCTCATCCTCTCCCTGAATGCGTCCTCCATATCACGGAACGATATCTCGTCGTCAGGAAGCATGGGGACCGGGCACGTCGGGTCAGTAGTCAAACGTCCGAGCTCATCTATGGACGATATTCGGGTGAGCATATCATGCGCCAGTTTGTCCAACTCCGCAACCGGCGCATATGGGCTACTGTGAGGCGGCGTGGCTATATCAGCGCCCTCCCGCAGGATTAACCCGTCGACTAATCTTACAAGGCCCGCGTTTTCCGACTCTGCCGCAGCCCGCATGATACCTGCGTCGTCCATTCCGAGGTAGTTCTTTAAATAAAAATCCGCGGGGAACAGCCGTATTGCGAGCAGCGGCGATTTGCCGAGGGCCCTCTGTATGAGCCGGAACTGGGCGGACTGAAACCCGCTTGCGGCCGCGAGATTAGGCCTGAATTTTTCCGTAAACTCCCGGTTGTCGAACAATTCATCAGTCGCGAGATACCCCATAATCGATGGGACCATGCGCTTGCATGAATGCCTGATCCGCGCCGCGGATGTACTCGCGGGTCTCCAGAAATCCTCAGCCCCTGCCGCGTTATCACCTGTTCCGAGGCCTGTAAGACGGAAAAGCTCCCGGCCTTCAGCCTCCATGACTGCGCGGAATGTGGCGGCAATCACCCGGAGATCGAAGATCATCTGCCTGAATACCAGTTCAAACATCTGGTGCGCGATGATGAATATCCGCTCATCAGGGGCGCGCGAGGTCGGCGCCTGTGCGCTCAGAAGCGTATCGAGTCTCAGATACCGGTGATAGGAGAGCAGCCTCTTGCCGTCGAATTCGGGATTGACTTCGACAGTGCCCTTATCAGGATCGTCACGGATCGTTTCGCCCCTCTGTGCCGGGTCGACTGAAAAGCACCACCAGTTCGCATCAGGCCGCGGATTCATCGCGCCCGTCCTCTGAGGGCTTCTTGCAGCGCCGCGGCGAACCCGGGCAGCGCGCGTTCGACCATCCCGTCATCAGCGGTGAGGGAGAGACGAAAATATCCGGGGATGTCCATGACGGATCCGGGGATGCAAAAAATATTGTATCCGGCAAGCATCTTCACAAAGACAAAGTCATCGGCAATCGGTGAACGCACGATCACGTAGAACGTGCCTTCCGGCATGTTCGTCTCATATCCCATTGCCTGAAGTGCTGAAACGAGACGGTCCCTTCGCTGTTGAAGCCGGCTGATATCGATCGATATCCGGTCCAGATCGGCCAACGCGTGCTGAAGCAGGGCGTTGGGGAATGCCCAGCCCGCGAGCATCTGAAAACCGTAGAGCGCCCTCCGCATGTCTTCCCGGTCCGGCATCTCCGGCGGCAGCGCGATGAAGCCTATCCTCTGGCCGGGGGTAAGAAGGACCTTTCCATAGGTATAAACCAGAAACGACCGGGGATAGAATGCCGTAGGGCTGTGGTATGCCCGTCCGTCGAAGATGATCCGGCTGTATGCCTCATCGGAGATCAGATAGACTGGCCGCCCTCCCCGGCCGGATGCCTCCGTGAGCATGGCGGCGAGGGCCTTGAGCGTTTCAGGAGGATAGATCTTGCCCGTAGGATTATGAGGCGAATTCACGATTATCGCCCTGGTCCTCTGCGTCAGCGCGCCGCCGATTGCATTCAGGTCCAGATCGAGCGTCGTCATGTCGGCTTTCACGCGCACGGGCGCACCGCCGGCGAGCATGATCATGCCTTCGTACTGAAACCACGGCGGGCTGATGAATATAACCTCGTCGCCCTGTTCGATGATCACATTTAACACCACATTGAGAGCGGCGGTCGATCCGTTGGTGAGGAAGATGTCCTTTTCCTCAAAGTTCACACCGCGCCATCTTCGAAGAGATTTACAAACAACGGCGCGCGATTCAGGCTCATTCATCTTATAGGTATACCACCATAGGTTCCCCGGCTCCACATGTCTCCTGAGCGCGTCCACGAACGCGGGTATCGGCGCCTCGTGCGGATTGCCCAGGGTGAAATCGCATACAGACAAATCATTCGAATGGCGCAACCATTCTGTCTCCTCCAATATCCTCTGGAGAGGAGCAAGGGCATCGAGCGCGGCCCGCGTCTTTGCGGTCAGTGACGTAGAATGCATGCATACCTCCGTATTCTGTATTTCAATCTGCCTTTTCCCCGGGCTTCTTCCCGGAGACGATATGCCAATATCCGAATGTCGGTGTCACCTGTATTTCCGTAAAACCGGCCTCTCTCAGCATTGTCGAGAGCTCGCTTCCGGAAAACTGCTGCCCCCGGGTCCAGAGAAGCATCGAGACGTTGTATCCGGCAACGGTAAACGGCCCGGCCTTGTCATCGTTGAAGAGCATTTCATGAATAATGATGCGCCCTCCTCTGTCAAGGGCCGCAAAGCTCTTGGCCGTGAGAAAGCGGCACTCTTCAGGCGTGAAGTCGTGGTAGATGTCCGAGTAGAAATGCAGGTCTGCCTTTGGAAAAGGCCCGTTCCACATATCGACGGCACACGTGCCGATGCGTTCTTTCAACCGGAAGCGCGCGATATATTCATCGGCGACTTCGCACACCGGCGACAGGTCGAGGACAAAGGCCCTGAGTGACGGCCACCGCAGCGCCGCTCCGATGGAGTGCGCGCCTGAACCGCCGCCGATATCGAGCATCAAGCTGTGCTGCGACAGATCGATTGCGTCCGGCCACGCAAGTGCGGGGGCCATACTGTGGCTGTGCATCATGCGGGTAAAAACGCGGGCGCGCTCCGCCTGCGACTCATTGGTTATATACAGGTCCTCTCCGCCGTAGATCTGCGGCATGTCGGTCAGCGCCGCCCTCTTCAGGCTTTCAAGCGTCAGCACGCTGTTAGCGATCGATACGTCGAAAAATGTGCCGAAATAGGTAGGGCTGCTTTTGACAAGATATAGTTCAGATGCCGGAGTCAGGGTGAACCGGCCGTTCTGATAATCGAGTAGTCCGAGGGAGCGGCAGGCAAGGACCAGGGCTTCGGCAGGACGGGCAGGGACGCGCAGCCCGTCACAAATGTCTTTCAGGGAACGCGGCTTCTCTGACAGGAGTGAAAACAGACCGAGGGAGTGCGCAAGAAGTACGGCCTGATAGCCGTAGATGCCCATGACAATGTCATAAAACAGGCGGTCATCGGTAGCAGGCTTACTTGTGCCGGCGGAGTCAACAGGCTTCAACAAAGACGACCTCCTTCCTTTAAATATCTTATCAGGAATTGCCTTCGAGTCAAGCCCGCGCAATATGGGAGATAAAACACGCGTAAGGAACTGCAGCAGAAGGTCAAAAGCGGACAAGACAAACGTGGAGAAGAGGGAAAGACTGAATAAATATTAACGATCAGGCGTTCTTGTTGTCTTGTTTTGTATCTTTATTAACGCAGTTAACTTTTTTACGGACCGGTTTGCTTAAACAGGCCTTGCAAATCGTTGAACCTTTTGCATCATAACACCCATCTTCATAAATCTTTTTTTCCAAATCCTCACAATATATTCTTATCCCTTTCATATAAATATATTGTAGGCCCCATGTGATTTAATAGCAAGGCATTTCAGCGCAACGGTTCCGGTTGGAAGATGGCAAGCTGAAGAAATAAAACGCATGAAGTTCAATTAGTGATGTGTAATGCCGTTTCTATGTGTATTGTATGGCAACTTCATAGACAATATTTGAGTGATGGGGGCGAGGACCATTGTCATCACAACCCAGTTCTCCTTTTGACGCCTCACTGTGGTTTCTGATCATGGAGGTTATTATCCTGGTCATATCAAACCCGCCGTCAACACAGTCGTCGCTCAAACAGGCCACCTTGAAAAAAGCATAACTGTCGGGAGAGAAATTCAGGGTCCGGAGTAAAGACTTTGCCCCCCTCTGGGTGTACATTATGCTAATAACGATGCTTGCAACCTCAGGGAATTGTCCGGCCATAAAACCCGCGTCCAGCCTCTCCTGATTTCTTTCTGCCCTTGCCTGATTATTTTTATTAAACATGTTCCTCCTGAATGAGAAGTCCCTCTCCAAAGGGAAAGGGACTTCTCTGTCTGTTTACAGCTTCACTACATTGATGGCTTTGGGGCCTTTCGGGCCGCTCTCAGTATCAAAACTGACCGCGTCACCTTCGGCAAGGGATTTAAATCCATTGCCCTGGATGGACGTGTGATGAACGAAAGCTTCACTTCCGTCTTCACAAGCAATAAAGCCAAAACCTTTTTGGTCGTTAAACCATTTTACAGTTCCCTGGTTCATTTCTTTTACCTCCTTATCTATAAATTAAAATCACGGAAGTCCTCAACAATTAAAAAAGGCCACAAAGTTAAAAATCTTTGTGGCCTCATAAACGACAAAAACTTCCAAAATTCTTTACTGAGCTTAGCACTTCCACACACGCTTGTCAATGCCATACTCTGTCTTTGTCTCTGTCTTTGCTCTGTCTCAGGCATCAGGCGATAGGCGCAGCGGAAGACCAGACCCGCCAAGTACAGGAATTTGACAAGGGGGCAGGGATTCATGTATTGTCGTGATACCGGCTCGTGCCTTAATTCCGGTCCCCGCTGATTGGGGACATGAGCGGGGAATCCACAAACTTCCCACTTCTAAAAAGTTAATCAATCAGGAGGGTGACTATGGCAATGCGTTCAGGGATGTACAGCAGCAATAAGCGGAAGAAAGAATTGATGCGGCAGAAAAAGCAGGAAGAGAAAAGACTGAGACGGCAAAAGAACGTTAAAGATTCTCCTCAGGACCCCGGAGAACCGGGCCCGGTGGATGCCGCGCCCGAAACAACTGCGGATGCGACGGGGCCTGTGACCGAATAAAAATATGAGACCACATGGATCGTTAATTACTCAAAAGCCTGCGCAACAGGAGAACGCCCTATGGACGGGACCAGACGTTCGGACATAAAACCGGGACTGCGTGTATCAATAGTGCTTAAAAAGGACCAGCGGACCGGGAAACTGACAGAAGGAATTGTAAAAGATATTTTGACCAAATCACCGGTGCATCCACATGGGATTAAAGTCCGTCTGGAAAGCGGAGAAGTAGGGCGTGTAAAAGTCGCCGGCGGTAGTCGGGATAAAGATTCTGCCTGAAGCTGATCGCGAATGGATAGAACGTCTTAAGGATGAAATAGATAGGAGAAGTAATAAGTAAGGCTCAGAATTACTCCCCCTTCACCACAAAACTCACTGTCTCAATCACATTATTATCAAAATCAGTAAGTGATAATGTATGCCTTCCAGGCATGGGCTTCCAGGAAACGGAGTTTTCATCGCTGCCAAGTAATTCACCGTCGGACTTAATTCATCTTTCATAATGAAGACATGTTGAAAAGATTTAAATTGAAGAGATTGACAACTCATATAATTCGGGGTAGATTCTTTCTATGAAGAAATACTCATCAATAATCTTTGTTTTCCTTTTGCTCTTTCCCTTTACCATTAAAGCTCAGGAAGGTGTTCGGCAAACAAAGAAACCGGCCCCGACAGAAAGGTCCGAGTTGCGGTTTGTGATTTATGTAATAAGCGGAGGCAGGAAACCGGGCGGGTCGTTCAGCTCCGTCAATGAAGCTTTCACGCCTCCCCGTCCCTGATAATATGAGCGCCACAAGAAAAATCCGGAAGGTCCTGAAGAGCAGGCGCACCATCGAAGGCGCCGGTGTACACCTAAGGAGGGCCTTCGGAAATAGTGAAGTCCCCATGTTTGATCCATTCCTGCTTCTTGATGATTTCCGCTCGGATGCCCCGGACCATTACATGAAGGGTTTCCCCTGGCATCCTCATCGCGGCATTGAGACAATAACATATATGTTAAGCGGAAAAGTGGAGCACGGCGACAGCATGGGTAACAAGGGAGTGATCACACCCGGCGACGTCCAGTGGATGACGGCAGGAAGCGGCATCATTCATCAGGAGATGCCGAAGGGCGATGATGACGGAATCATGGGAGGATTTCAGCTATGGGCGAATCTGCCCTCGTCTCACAAAATGATGGAGCCCCGGTACAGGGACGTAAAAAACGCTCAGATTCCGGAGGTAACTCTTGAAAAGGGAAGCAGGATCAAAATCATATGCGGGAAGGTTGGAAACACTGAAGGCCCGGTCAGGGGCATTGTCATTGAACCGGAGTACCTCGACATCTCTGTTCCTCCCCGTTCGGAGTTGATTCATGCCGTTCGACCCGGGCACACGGTATTCGCATATGTGATTGAAGGCAGGGGATATTTCTGCCGGGAGAAAAACCCGTTCACTTATGAAGTCACGGGGGAGAACTATTTCGACATTGAGCGTGATCCTTTTATCGGGGACGGCACATTGGTACTTTTCGGTGGCGGCAATGAAATAATAGCCCAGACTGAGGATGAGCCCTTCAGATTCCTCCTTATTTCCGGAAAACCAATAGGCGAGCCTGTGGCATGGTATGGGCCGATTGTGATGAACACCCAGGAGGAGCTGCGAATCGCCTTTGAGGAGTACCGAAACGGTACGTTTATAAAGTACAAATAAAATTAATTAAGGAGAACATCATGGCGACAATGAAGGCAGTAAGAATACACTCCTTCGGCGAACCGGAAGTTCTTAGGATAGTTAGGGACACATCCCGAATTTCTCCAAAAAATATGGGATGTGTCCCCATATTTCCCCCATATTTCCCGCATATGGGATGTGTCCCCATATTTCCAAGATAAATCTTATTTTCTCCTATGCTATAATCGAAAAAACCGGGGGGGCGGATTGTGAGATTCCGGATTGAGATGTTGTAAGAAATTTATATCTGTAGTTTTTCTTTTCTTTCTCCTATCACTCTGCATATCCTTTCAAGCATACGCCAAAGATTCCAAAATCATCAGAGGCGCGGTAACGAAAGTCAGTGACGGAGACACTGTTACCATCAGGCCCTTCACCGGCAAGCTCTTCAAGTGCAGGTTATACGGCATCGATGCGCCAGAGGTCTCTCATAATGGCAAGCCGGGGCAACCTCATGGTCGGGCCGCTGAAAGGGAGCTTGGCAACCTTGTTCTTCATTCAACTGTTGATATTATTCTCACGGGAGATTCGTCATATGACAGGGAGATATGCATCCTCAAGAAAAATGGTCTTGAAATAAACCGCGAAATGGTGAAACGCGGTTATGCCTGGGCGTACCTGCAGTATCTTAAACGCCCTTATGCATCAGAGTATATCGAGGCTGAAAATGAGGCACGAAAGATGCGTCGTGGATTATGGCAGGAGACGAATCCGACACCGCCGTGGGAGTTCCGGAAACGTCATAAATAGCGATCATGATTTAATATCTCCTACCGATTTAACCCTTGAAGAAATGCAGAAACCCTTTCAAGGATTTGTTAGGACACAAGACCTTGACCATGACCCTCAGATATTCTCACCTCGCACAGGCCCACAAAGTTGCGGAAGGCCCGGGGGTTATTTCCGTTTTATGGAAAAATTTTGTTTAGGGTAGGCGATTTCGAGGATAAATTGATCTAAAAAATTTTTTACTCCCAATAGAACAACTTGTAACCCGTCCGTAAAATCAATCAGTGTATTAGGAATATGATACGCAACCGTTTTCAGGTCTTTTCCGAAAATATCAATTTCTGTTGTATGTGAATATGCGGTAGTTAATCCACCAGCCGTATTAATACCTTTTGGAGTCCCTTTGTTAAGATCATGTCCTAACTGGGAAGCAAAAAATGAAGGCATTGAGCATTCATCAGCGCCTGTATCAATCAATCCATAAGTGAATATGTCTTTACCTTTATGAGGATTTACCACTTTAATCGGCAACCACGGGCGAGGCACATTATCAGGAGTGATACTTAAAAAAGGGAAGTTTCTTATGGGCATTAGTAGATATGCGCCATTCCCTTTAGTGGTACATAAAAGATGACGGGGTTTCTTGCTTTCTTTCTTGCGGCTTCAAGGACCTTTATCGGATCTTTACCGGAACTTAGCACTTCATTGTTTTTAAAAGAACGCGTAGCAACATATTTACCGCCGTATTTGTTGCCGTCTTTCAATAACACTGATGTTTGCATATTGTTCCTCTCCTCCTTTCTCACATATTACTCATCGGCATAATATGCAAGACCTTGAGATTTTAAAAATAGGGGAATTTGTCTTTATTGATATGACATATATCATAATTATATATGACTGCCAATGGTTTTTACATCATATTGAAACCAATCATAATTTGTCAAGCAAGACTAAATCCGGCAGCCGTTCTTGGATAGCGGATCGTCCACTTATCTGTAATTTATTTTCCTTCTCAAATACCATCTGCCCGTCAACATCGCCGCGCCTGTAACAAAGAGAACGGAGCTTATCGGTTCGGGGACGACGGTAACATCGCCGGGATGCACTGCAAGAGCGTAGTAATTGATGCCCTTACTGCCACCCCACTGGACACCATCCGTGAAGCCGAAGTACAATGCGCCGTCAGAATCAGACACGCCTGGACCCCACCCGAATCCAGTCATCGACCAGTACATAACATTAGTTCCAGTCCTTATATCTTGAAATGGCCCGTAATTTAACATTCCCGAACCCGGCTGTGCAGAGTCGCAACCGAGCCCATTACCTGTTACCCATTTACATCTACCCAAATTATCAAGTTCTGTTATAGAATAAATGTCCCATCTCGCTACTTGTTATATTGTAGCCAGCTTGCTCAGGCCATGGGGCATACACACTTGATGGTAATCTCCAATTGTCATAAACAGTACTGTTGAAATTCACTGTCAAGGCTGCTGCCCAGTCCATCTGATTGTACCAGGTATCAGGTGAATTCGAATAATCGTACCACGTGATATTAAGATCGTCATCATAGATAAGCTGATTGCCGAGACTATCTGATCCACGGTTGAATAATTCGGCATGACCGGTATTAATAAGAAACAATACTGCCCAAAAAACTATGATGCAGAAACCTCTTTTCATTCCCTTTTCCATTTTCCATTACCCTTTAAAAACAACTATTGCGTATGAAGTTATGTGAATGAGAATAACGCCCGAACCGGAATAATTAATTATTTCTGAAACGACAGATAGTAGTCAATGAAAATATAGGGGCCATAAAAATAATTAATAGGGACACTGACCCATGAGGGGACATGGCTGAAGTTGAAAGGTAGGCTTTCAAAATCAAGGTCAGCGTCCCAAAGATTTAGTATACCATAACCGGCCTAATCGGCCGGACATTAATTAACGCTAATTTTGATTTGTATATTGACATAATAACTACATTAGTGTAATCTTAATTATGATAATTGATTATTAAAAGGAGAAATATGAACTTTAACAGTAAGACCGTATCAAAAATTACAGGCTTAAGTTTCAGACAGGTTGATTACTGGGACAGGACTCATTTTATAAAACCCTCCGTAAGCGAGGCTTCAGGCTATGGCTCTGTAAGGCTCTACTCTTTCAATGATCTGATTCAATTGAGAGTTGCAAGGACCCTTATGGATAAGGGAGTAAGCCTACAGAAAATCAGAAAGTCTTTAACATATCTCAAGAAGCATATACCCGAAATAGAAAAGCCTCTTTCGGAATTGAAATTCCTGACAGACGGAGAAACGATCTTCATTATTACAAAAAACCAGAAGGAAATTATTGATACCTTAAAAAGCGGGCAGCTTGTCTTCTCAATCGCAATCGGAGAGATCGTAGAAAACCTTAAAGGAGAGGTTGTAGCTTTTCAGCAAAATAAGAAATACTCTGTTACCGTAAAAGGCAAAAAGTATGAAGTTGTTTTGCATCCCGACACAGAAGACGGCGGATTCTGGATAGACTGCCCTTCTCTTCCCGGGTGTGCTTCTCAAGGTGAGACGATTGAAGAAGCGCTTGAGATGATAAAGGATTCTATAGAGGGACATCTTGAGGTTGCAGAGAAAAAGAAAAAGGTTAAAAAGGCTTCATGAGCAGCCTTCATAATCTGAAACCTCAGAGAGTAATAAAGGCATTTGAAAGGGCGGGTTGGGAGGTGGCAACACAAAGAGGCAGTCATGTGAAGCTGACAAAAGAGGGAAGCCAGTATATCTTGTCAATCCCGATGCACAAAGGAAAGCCGATAAAGCAGGGATTGTTAAGAGACCAGATCAAAAAAGCCGGGCTGACAGTGGAAGAATTTTTGAAGTTGTATTTGTAACAGGTGACCGGAGGGAAATAATGGAAAAGAAAAAGAAGACGACAATTGAAGAAGGAGTATTGGAATATCCGATTAGTCTTTCTTTGAAATGTCCTTCTTGTGACTGGGAGTGGAGCGATTCCATTTATTATGTACCAGCTTCTATTTCGACACAATGTCCAAGATGTTTTCATAAGCCAATTTATTTAATTAGTCTCTGTTAAGAGAGCAGTAGCAAAAAGAAAATACGAGTTAAAAATATACTGCTTCACATTTTACTTCACACTTAGCACAAAAGGAGCTAACCGTTGCCGGTTAACTCCCTGATTTTTAATGGTAGGCACGAGGGGTATTGAACCCCTGACCTCTTCCGTGTCAAGGAAGCGCTCTCCCACTGAGCTACGCGCCTTCAAGTTGTATAAGATAACATTTTTACAATCCTTAAAGTCAACATCACGCGGCCGGCTTTCCGGCAGTTTATTTCGCCGCGAGAATCGTCTCTACAGTCTGGCCGGCGATCTCAAGCTCTTCATTTGTCGGAATAACAAGAATTCTTACTTTCGCGTCAGCTTTATTTATTTCATGGGCCGCCCCGGAAGATGAGGCATTCTTCTGCTCATCGATTTTGATTCCAAAAGCTTCAAGACCTTCACAGCACCTGGCCCTTATAAGCCCCGCGTTTTCTCCGATCCCCCCTGTAAATACTATGGCATCAGTTCTGCCGAGGACTGCATGGTACGCGCCTATGTATTTCTTTATGCGGTAACAGAACATATCAATAGCCAGCTTGGCCAGGTCGTCTTTCCCGGAATTGCTGATGATTTCCCTCATGTCATTCGCTCCGCAGATGCCTTTAAGCCCGCTCTCCTTATTGAGCATTCTTTCAATATCATTAATCGACAGACCGCTTCTCTCCGCGATATAAAACGGCAGGGAGGGGTCGATATCTCCGCACCGGGTGCCCATGATGAGTCCTTCAAGCGGCGTCATTCCCATGGAAGTATCTATGCTCCTGCCTCCCCTGACAGCCGCTGCGCTGACGCCGTTGCCGATGTGAAGTGTAATCAGGTTAATCTCTTCCGGGGGTCTTCCAAGATAAGCGGCCGCCTGTTTTGAAACAAACTGATGTGAAGTGCCGTGAAACCCGTAACGCCGGACGTGGTAATTCTTATAGAGCTCATAAGGGACCGCATAGTGGAACGCATGCGGAGGCATGGTTTGATGAAATGCCGTGTCAAACACAGCGACCTGCGGGACATCCGGGTAGTTTTTCACGGCGGCTTCAATGGCGACGAGATTTGCGGGATTATGCAGCGGGGCAAGGGGGGCCATTTCCCTTATGGTTTCAATTACCTTATCATTGATGACAGCCGGCTTTTGAAAAACCTCGCCTCCATGCACAACCCGGTGGCCTATGCCGAACAGCTCCTCCAATTGCCGCGTCAAACCTGTATCTTCCGACACACAGGTAATCCACTGAAGGCCCTCACTGTGGTCATCAATCTTTCGCGTCAGGGAAATTTCTTCATACTCACCGTCAGCCTTCATCCACCTGTGTTTCAGGCTGCTGACGGGTTCTCCGATGCGATCAATAACGCCCGAGGCAAGCACGCTTTTATCCGACATATTGAAGATTTTGTACTTGATGGACGAGCTGCCTGAATTTATTACAAGGACGTTCATAAAAAAAGGGTTCAAGGGGTCAAGGGTCCGAGGGTCCAGGGGTCAGCGGGACCGTGGGTTTGAGGGCCTGCGCCTGGATCGCCGTAATGGCGACTGTGTTGACAATATCAGGCACTGTGCATCCCCTGCTCAGGTCATTCACCGGTTTTTTCAGCCCCTGCATCACGGGGCCGATTGCAACGGCATTTGCAGACCGCTGAACTGCCTTATATGTATTATTGCCTGTATTGAGGTCAGGAAAAATAAAGACCGTGGTATTGCCGGCAACTTCGCTGCCCGGCATTTTTGCCTTTGCGACGCTTGCGTCAACGGCTGCGTCATACTGGATCGGCCCCTCAACTTTCAGATCGGGTCTCAGCCTCCTTACTATTCCTGTTGCCTCCCTGACCCGGTCCACGTCCTCACCTTTCCCGGATTCTCCCGTAGAGTAGGACAGCATGGCAATATACGGCTCGATAGAAAACATTCCCGCTGTTTCCGCGGAGCTGATAGCGATGTCCGCCAACTGTTGTGCCGACGGTTTGGGATTTACCGCGCAGTCGCCGAAAACAAAAACGCGGTCCGCGAGGCACATGAAGAAGACGCTCGAGACGATGGAGCATCCCGGTTTTGTCCTGATTATTTCAAAGGCGGGACGGACGACGTGCTGAGTAGTATGCGCAGCGCCCGACACCATGCCGTCGGCAAGTCCCCGGTGCACCATCACGGTCCCGAAATAGTTTACGTCCGCCATGACGTCATATGCCATCTGGTATGAAATGCCTTTATGCTTTCTTGATTCATAATATGTATCCGCGAAGGCGGTACGGAGCTCCGAGTTCGCCGGATCGATGATACGGACATGGTCCATTGAAAGGCCGAGGTCCGTAATTTTTCCGGCGACTTCATCAGGGTCTCCAAGCAGGGTAATGTCCGCCACGCCCCGGAGGAGAAGGATTTCGCATGCCTTGAGTATCCGTTCATCCGTCCCTTCAGGCAGCACGATGTGTTTGCGTTCTTTCTTCGCTCGTTGAATCAGTTCATATTCAAACATCAGCGGCGTGACACGGCCGGAAGGGGTCACGGCGATCCGGCGCTCCAGTTCTCCGAAATTGATATTCGCCTCCATCAGGCCGAGGGCCGCTGAAGTCTTCCTTTTGTTTTCAGGCGCCATAGTCCCTTCAATGGCGTTTACGTTCATCGCGGTCGTAAATGTATCGGTCTGCACCGAAAGTATGGGCACAAGAGACCCTCTGAGCCCTGAAAGCAGGCTGACTATCTGGCTTGCTGGCTTAAGGTCGCCGGTAAGGAGAATGCCGGCGATTTGCGGGTAGGCCCTTGAAGCATCAGCGAGCAGAGAGCCGATGATGATATCGGAACGGTCGCCGGGCGTTATGATGAGACTTCTGTCCTCCACATGATCAAGGAAGTTCGGCAATTCCATTGCGGCAACTTTATAATTTCTGATTTCCCTGTCAAGGCTCTCAATGTCGCCGCTGATCACCTCTGCCTTCAGAAGTCTCGCTATTTCTCCGACAGTCGGCTTGTTTAAAAGGGGGTGGTCAGGAAGCACATAGACAGGGAAGGCGTCCGTAAATTCCTGCTTCAACGCGGTTTCGGCTTTATTATGTTCTTCACCTGCCACCCGGTTGACGACAACAGCAAGCAGTTCTCCGTTTTTGTCTCTTACGGAATTTTTCAGCACTCTCACCGCTTCAACTATGTCCCTTACGCTCCTGCCGTTTCCTTTTACTACCGGGACAAGGGGTATGCCGAGATGGTTCGCCATCTCAATATTGAATTCAAACTCGAAGGCGTTTGCCATGGCAGTATAATCGGTCCCGGCGCAGATAATAAAGTCGCAGCGGCTCTCAAGTTTTTTATATTTCTCGAGGATAAGGCTGTAGAGGTCATTAATACGCCCGTTCGCGATGAACTTCCGGACCTCCTCGAAGGCGCAGCCGTACATTTCGTCTGCGGCCCCTTCAAGGGCGTACCGTGTTGATAATAACCTGATAAGGCTGTCTCCGTTTTCTCCCGGATAAATCACGGGCCTGAAAAAACCGGTTTTCCGTCCATGACCGGAAAGCATTTCCATCATCCCAAGCACGACTACAGACTTTCCGCTTCCGGGCACGGTCCCTGTTATGTATAACCCCTTCGGCATTCAGCTCCTCTCAATTCCTTATTGGCCGGTCAGCTCCGAATACGGCCATGTCATATTATTCACCTGTTCTACTCAAGTTTCGGCTTCTTTACGAAAGAAGTTAAGTTTGTTGCAACGTATGACGATATAACCCTAAGGAGTTTATATATAAAATCTTACCATTAAGGATACAACTATGGAAGACATTAAGAGGACCGAAAAGCTGGAATCAACGATCAAGGGCTATATAGAGCACCATCTCGGCAAGGACTGCGAGAGGTCGCATATTTTTGACTTTTATATCGGGCTTGCCTATGCCATCCGGGACAGGCTTATAGAGGAATGGCTTGCCACCCAGCGGTCTTATTATAAGACCAAGGCCAAGCGCGTCTATTATCTTTCCCTTGAATTCCTTGTCGGCAGGACGCTTGGAAACAGCATGGTGAATCTCGGCATTGAGGATGAATGCACCCGGGCGCTGGAGACGCTGGGCTGCAGGATGGAGGATATAAGGGAGTCAGAGTGGGACGCAGGGCTCGGCAACGGCGGGTTGGGACGTCTTGCAGCCTGTTTCCTTGATTCCTTTGCTACGTTGGGAATCCCGGCTTACGGATACGGGATAAGATATGAATACGGGCTCTTTTACCAGAAGATAAAGGACGGATACCAGGTTGAAACCCCTGACAACTGGCTGAGGTACGGCAATCCATGGGAAATAGCCCGGCATGGACACTTTTTCTCAGTCCGTTTTCATGGAAGGGTAGACCAGCATACCGACTCAAACGGGATATTGAGAAATGAATGGGTCGACACTGAAGAAGTCATGGCAATGGCCTGCGACACTCCCATACCGGGCTACAGGAACGACAAGGTAATCAATATGCGGCTCTGGACAGCGAAGTCTTCGAGGGATTTTGATTTGCACTTTTTCAACGGCGGCAATTATATCAACGCAGTTGAAAACAAGGCAAAGTCGGAAAGCATCTCAAAGGTGCTCTACCCCTCGGACCACATTATGGAGGGCAGGCTGCTGAGGCTGAAGCAGCAGTATTTCTTTGTCTCCGCGACCTTTCAGGACATCATAAGGAGATATAAAAAAGATGAGCTTGCTTTTGATAATTTTACAAACAGGGTGGCCGTGCAGCTCAATGACACCCATCCCGCCATCGCCATTCCGGAGCTTATGAGGATACTGGTGGATATCGAGGGGCTTCCCTGGAAAGATGCATGGGACATTACGGTCGGGACATTTGGATATACAAATCACACTGTCATGCCCGAGGCCCTTGAAAAATGGCCGGTCTCAATGTTTGAAAATCTTTTGCCGAGACATTTACAGATAATCTATGAGATCAACAGGAGATTTCTCGAAGAGATAAACTGGCGCTTCCCCGGAGATTTTGAAAAGAGAAAAAGGATGTCGCTTATTGAAGAAGGTGATGAAAAGATGATAAGGATGGCGCATCTCGCCATTGTGGGAAGCCACTCTGTCAACGGCGTTTCAAAGCTCCATACCGAAATACTCAAGGACCGGATATTCAAAGATTTTTATGATATGTTTCCTGAGAGGTTCAACAATAAGACGAACGGCATTACCCCGCGCAGGTGGCTCAGGAAGGCAAATCCCCTCTTGTCCGACCTGATCACGGAGTATATAGGAGATAAGTGGATTGCGGACCTGGATGAGCTGAAAAAACTGGTCCCGCTGTCCGGGGACAAGGAATTCAGGGAAAGGTGGATGGACGCCAAGACAGAAAATAAAAAGCGGCTCGCTGAATATATTTTCAAAAAGAACAGGATAAGGGTTGATGCCGGCTCCATGTTCGATGTCCAGGTCAAGAGGGTTCATGAGTACAAAAGGCAGCTTCTGAATGTCCTGCATGTTGTGACCCTCTACAACAGGATAAGACGCGGTAAAGATGAGAACGTTTCACCCCGCACGGTGATTTTTTCCGGCAAGGCGGCCCCTTCATACCGGATGGCAAAGCTTGTAATCAAGCTGATTCATTCAGTGGCAAATGTTGTTAATCACAGCAAAGAGACAGGCGAAAGATTGAAGGTGGTTTTTCTCTGTAATTATAATGTTTCTCTTGCGGAAAGGATAATTCCCGCCGCTGATTTGTCCGAGCAGATTTCAACCGCCGGGACAGAAGCGTCCGGCACAGGCAACATGAAGCTTTCATTAAACGGCGCCATGACAATCGGCACCCTTGACGGCGCGAATATTGAGATAATGGAAGAGGTGGGTAAAGACAACATTTTCATCTTCGGGCTGACCCCTGAGGAGGTCCTGGAACTGAGGGGTTCAGGTTATAATCCCCGCCTCTATTATGAAAAGGACCAGGAATTGAGAGAGGTTTTAGACATGATAGGGAATGGATATTTCTCCCCTGAAAACCCCGGGCTTTTCAAGCCTGTAATCGACTCCCTCCTCTATCATGGTGATACGTATATGGTCCTTGCCGATTACAAATCCTATATCGACTGTCAGAAAGAAGCCGGCAACCTCTATAAAGACAAACATGAATGGGCCGGGAAGTCTATCCTGAATGTCGCGAATATGGGGAGATTTTCCAGCGACCGCACTATACTGGAATACGCGAAAGAGATATGGGGAATAGACACGGAAATAAAAAAGTCCCTCTGAACATGGGGAATACAGAGGGACTTTTGCGGTCAATCAGATCTTTACTACGTTAACAGCCTTGGGGCCTTTTGGTCCCTGTTCAATATCGAAGCTTACTGCCTGACCTTCGGCGAGGGTTTTAAAGCCGTTGCTCTGGATAGAAGAATAGTGTACAAAAATATCGCCACTCTCTTCAGAAGTTATAAAGCCGTAACCCTTAGCTTCATTGAACCACTTTACTTTTCCGTCAGCCAACTTCTTATACCTCCTTATTAAAACTTAAGCAAAAAAAAGATTTGCTTCTCTTAAAATAAGGCCATAAAGTTTAAAGCCTTTGCGGCCCCTTTTTAATGCTTATAAAAAACATCTCAAATTTTTTATATGATGTCATCTTTTTTATCAAAAGTCAACAAAAAAATACATAAAACTAACGCCTTAGTGGTAAGTTGGCTCCATCCGCTCCAATTGTTTATTCAGCGCTTCTTGCCTGAAATCCGATTGACTTCTTTTTCATCTTTTCGATTAAAGTCGTCCTGTTGAGTCCGAGAAGGCTTGCGGCCTTGCTCTTGATGCCTTTTGACATTTCCAGCGCCTGGATAATCATATTGTTTTCTATTTCATCAAGCATCAGGTTGAGGTCGACTCCGGTGGAAGACAAGGATTGAATTTTTTCGACCGGCTTAGTCGCCCTGCTTCTTTCATGAAATCTTTCCGGGAGGTCGTCCGGAGTAATGGTGTCCCCTTCTTTCAGAATAATCAGCCTCTCAATAAAATTTTCCAGCTCCCTTACGTTTCCCGGCCATCTGTAATCCACAAGGCAGTCCATCGTCTCCGGAGAAATTTTCGGGGGCTCTTTTTTCTTTCTTTTTGACATTTCCACGATAAAATGTTCAGTCAGCAGAGGTATGTCTTCCTTCATTTTCCTCAGCGGGGGCAGGTGGACCGGGATCACATTAAGCCTGTAAAAAAGGTCTTCCCTGAACAGCCCCTCTTTGACCGCCTTCTCCAGGTCACGGTTTGTCGCGGCAATAATGCGGACATCAACTTTTATCGTCTTTATCCCCCCTACCCTTTCAAATTCCTTTTCCTGCAGGACCCTCAACAGTTTTACCTGAAGTGAAGGCGCCAGTTCTCCTATCTCATCAAGGAAGAGCGTTCCGTTATTGGCAAGCTCAAAACGTCCTATCCTTGTATTCACGGCCCCGGTAAAGGCGCCCCTTTCATGACCAAAAAGCTCCGACTCGAGAATGTCTTTCGGTATGGCGGCGCAGTTCAGGGGGACAAACGTATAACGGGACCTGGAGCTGTTATAGTGTATCGTTTTCGCGACAAGCTCCTTCCCTGTGCCGCTCTCGCCGGTGATAAGCACGGTGCTGTCCGTATCGGCTATTTTTTCTATAAATTTAATGACCTCCTGGACCGGGGCCGAGTTTCCGATGATTTTGAGCGGGCTGAACTTCCTCTTCAGTTCTTTTTTGAGTCTCGTGTTTTCTTCCTGCAGCCTGGAGACATCAAGCGCCCTCTTTATCGCCATGTATACATCTTCAAGGACAAAAGGCTTTGTTATATAGTCAAAGGCGCCGAGCTTCATTGCTTCAACTGCCGTAGGGACGCTGGCATAAGCGGTTATCATTATTGAGGAAGTGTCAATCTTTTCCGAGTCGACCTCCCTCAGGACGTCGAGGCCGTTCATTCCAGGCATCATGAGGTCCAGAAGCATGAGGTCGAATTTTTCGGATTTAAGAAGATTGATACCCGAGGCGCCGTCTGACGCGGTTAGGACTTCAAACCCCTTGCCCGTGAGAAAATCTTTTAACAGTTCTCTGATAGACGCTTCATCATCTATTACCAGGATCCGTTGCATGTTACTATATTGCCATATCGCAATAACAACGTCAACAGATTGACGGCAAATTTAAATATTTTTTTCCAACGATTTCAGGGGATTCAATCTTACCCGGTTTTCAGGCGCGCCCTGCGGGGGGTATCGAGTATGATCTGGACGCCTCTCATATTCCGGACATTTACAAGAAGCGGCCCCTGGGAATTCGCTATGACATCGCCTCCGCTGACTCTGATAATAACAAGCACAACCAGGTCATTATCGTTTTCAAGCCTGATAAATTCCCTGACCGTCCTGTCGAGCTCTATTGAAAAATCAATTGAGACAACGTCGGGGGGAGAGACAATAAATGCCATATCAGGGTCATCAACAGACTGGAGCCATTTGAGCGGGGTATCTTTATGGTCCACAATAATGAACCGTTTCAGGTCCGGCAGGCCTACGAGTCCTTCGGGGAAATTTATGATTTTATCTTCCTGGGCTTCCAGGGTCCCAAACCTTGACGTGTTGAGTGTGATCATTTCGTCCTCAGTGTTTTATTGATTTTTTCGAATTCTTCCAGTGAAATATTCAGGGACATGACATTTTCCTTCCTGATTTTCTCGTAAAGCTCATCACGGTAAATCTTCATGCGGGCCGGGGCCTTGATGCCGAGTCTTACGGAATTCCCCTTTATTTCAACAATAGTGATGGTGATATCATCACCGATTTTTATGGATTCGTCCGACTTCCTTGTCAAAACCAGCATCCTGCCTCCATTTTATAAACCTGTCTCCGCGACCTCCGCGGTTAATTAATCTTTCCTATCCCAGAAAATCCATCAACGATTGCGATATTACTTTTGAGCCGGAAGCCCTCAGGGATTCCAGGGCTACCTGTATCTTCGTCAGCTCGCTGATGTTCCCCGCGATGTCGGCATCTTCGGTATTCGAGAGCATCGTTTTCATTGTAAGGCTTCTGTCTTCGTGAGTGGTTTTTACCCTTTCAAGATAGTTCATCCTCGCGCCTACGGAAGCGCGCACGTTTGCGACCTGGTTGATATCGTTATCAATGGATGTAATCGATGCCCGTATCGCCGGAGCGTCATTATTGACCAACGAGTCATACAGATTGTCAAGAGTTTCCATGAAAGTCTCGCTTCCGTAACTGAAGGCCTCATCTCCCGTAATATTTATGGCAATAGAGGAATCCCTGTCGGTAAGAATATTCATTTCATTAGTATCACCGGCATAATTAAAACCGGAATCAAACGGCTGAGTGTCTGTTTTGTAACCGGAAAATATATACCTGTTGCGGAGTTTGGTTTGAGAAAGCCTCATGACCTCATCCCTCAGGTTGGCGACTTCCTCGGCCATTGAGGCCCTGCTCTCCGCGGTTTGTGTGTCTGTGGCGGCCCCAACCGCAAGCTCGCGGGCGCGGATCAGCGAGTTCGCTACAGATGACATAATCGTGTCCGTCAGCCCCAACTGGCTTTCGGCCTCATCCATATTTTTCATGTATTGCTCGATTTCATTAAGGCTCACCTTGTAATCCATCGCGCTTATCGTTCCGAAGACGTCATCTGAAGGCTTGTTGATCTTTTTCCCTGTGGAGAGTTGTTCCGAATGAACAAACATATCCTTTATCCTTTCCTGCAGGGACCTTGTCATCTGGTTGAATATTGTAAATGCCGTTATTCTCATAAGTTTATTATCATTTCGAGCAATTCATCGGTTACCTTTAATATCCTCGCGCCCGCTTCATAAGAGCGCTGATAACGGATAAGGTTGGCGGCCTCTTCATCAAGAGAGACACCGGATGTCTGCTCTCTTTTCTTCTGGAGCTCAAAAAGCATATTGTCATCATATGTCAGGCTGTCCGACGCCGCCTTGCTCATGATGCCGAGGTTTGAAACAATCCCGCTGTAGTAATTATCAAAGGTGGCCCCGCTGAGGTTGGAAACGCCGTTCTGGGACAACTGATACATCTGGAGCGCCTTTGTATTGTCCCCCGGAAGCGTCAGATTTGAAGACGCCGCGGCGATTTTCCGGGTGTCCGTCAGGGCGACGCTGAAATTTTCAATTACGCCCGTAAGGGGACTGATGAAAAAACTGTCGCCCGCGGCCGGAGCGCCGTCGATAACCACATCGATGCCGTCGAAAGTAATCGTGCTTCCGGCAGAATATGATTGTCCTGACGCGACTGTTGCGCCTGTTGTTTGATTTATTATGTCATAAGTAGAGGCCCCTGTAAAATTTATATCATATTCATCAAGCGTCAGAGCAGAGGTGTCGGAAACAACGGCTGACGAGATATACGCGCCTGATGAATAATCGAGTGAATATATTTGCAGCGGTCCAAAAAAATCATTGTTTGTGGAGCCGTCGAGTCCGTAGCCGGACTGGTGCAGGGTGTTGGTTTCCTTGACGATTGAGGCGATCAATTTCCTCAGACGCGTCAACGTCTCCGATTCAATATCGTCCTTGACATCGAGATATCCGCCGAGCTGTCCTTTGTTGAATACGGATGTTATGTCTTCATCGTTATATGTAATGGTACTGTTCCCTTCAAGGTCCGTTGATGTGGAAAGTTCGTAAGCCTGTTGGGGAGTCACAAGACTCTTGCCTCCCACCAGGATCGTTACGTAATTATTATTGTCTTCATACCATGTATAGTTTATAAGCCCCGCGAGGTCGTTGAGAAGCTGGTCCCTCTGGTCTCTCATATAACTTGCTTCATTTTCTCCCTGCCCCGCTTCTGTCAGAGACATCTTCTCATTTAATAATGAAATTTCCGAGGTTATCGAGTTAATCTTATCAACAACATTTCTGATTTCGAGATTTACATTATCCAGCGCGGATGAGACATCTCTTTCCATCTGCTTTGCGTTGAGTACCAGGGCATCCGCCTGCTGGAGCAGAGCGGTCCTCTGGGCCTGGTCTTCCGGGTTGGACGCCACCCCCTGCCAGGCGTTGAAATAATTCTGCAGCGACTTGGACAACCCCAGGTCTTTTGCCTCGTTGAATATCTGCTCAACCTGGCTCAGGGAGCGGTCAAGCGCATAGGACCTGCCGAAACTCTGATTTTGTCCTAATATCTGGAGATGAATAAATTTGTCATAATTCCTTCTTATTTCATTGACCCTTACGCCCCTGCCTAAATAATTTCCCCTGACCTGGACGGCACTCGCCACCTCGAGCACTACATCCTGACGATTATACCCGGGCGTATTGACATTCGCTATATTATTGCTCACTACATTAAGCGCGGACTGACTTGCAAACAGGGCTGATTTGCCTATATCAAAAAGTCCAAAGAGGGACATTATGTCTCCTTTGAAAGCAGGACCCCTGTTGTCCGGGGCATATGATGGGTTGTAAACGAGCTGAAAAAACTTGTTGATGTTTTTACATGCCTCAGGGAACGGTCCAGCAGGATGCTGTTGAACCTGTTCATCTCTTCTATACTCTGAAGGAGGGAGATCATCTGTAACCGCAACGCGGAAAACGTATCGTCGCCTGTATGTCTTGCCAGCTCTTCAAGGTTACCGGCTTTCATGTCCCCGCTGTCTTCCGCGAACTTTTTCATTAACCTGACGCGCTCTTCTTCGAGGAGTCTGAGACGCATAACGACTGTATCTTTCTCTTTTGAGATTTCTTCAATCTTGTCCGCGTTGATGTCCACAAGACAGGCCCTCTCCTTTTTCAGAAGGTCAAGAAGCGTCTTGTAGGCGTTGATCTGCTCTTCCAGTATGTTCTTAATCGCCTTGCCGGATGTCATATCTCTTCTTATTATGTTCTCGGTTATTTTTCTTTTTCCTTGAGAAGGCCTTTACGGTCCGGTTTAACGTCAGATCTCTTCCAGTATTTTTTGCGCTATTTTTCTCGGGTCGATATTATAGTTGCCGGCGTCTATGGCTTTCTTAAGCTCGTCAACCTTGTCGGTCCTTATGTCCGGAAGCTCATCTATTTCCGCTTTAAGCTCGCTTATTTCCTTTGCCTTCTCTGACAGACTGATCTTGTCTTTTTCAGCTTCAGACTTTTGGGCTTCTCCCTTCTTGTCTGCCTTCTTGCTGTCAGTTACCTCCTGGACCTTGTTGTACAAATCCTTTTTGTCAACCGGGTTATTTCCATCAATTTTCATTTTTTACCACCCCTTTGTGTTAAACATTTTTCCATTCCACTGTTTTGTTTTTTTACACCTCCTGTTTCTCTTATCGGCACTTCCTTAATTTTCTTTAATTTAATTTCCATCAACCTTCTGCACCCTATTTCCTCTGCCCTATTCCCTGCTCCCTACTTTGTATTATCCTCCATATCGGGTCTTCTTTCAAGCCAGCCTTCTATTGCCTTTTGAAGTCCTAACCCCCTGCCGGCAAGCGCCTTCGATACTTCCATATCAAAAAGACTCATGTATGTTTCATTGCCTGCGCCTTTCACGTCCGGAGCAATGCTCTCTGAAGTCTTTCTCATAACTTTTATTAACTCATGCACAAA
Organism: Nitrospiraceae bacterium; assembly: GCA_003599505.1. Classification (GTDB taxonomy): domain Bacteria; phylum Nitrospirota; class Thermodesulfovibrionia; order UBA6902; family UBA6902; genus SURF-23. The sequence goes on from QZKO01000018.1 coordinate 51,830, forward strand.
AAGCGCCTCCATCTCTTTTGCTACTTTACTGATTTCGGATTTCCTGTTTACAGCATCTGTTCTGAGCTCTTTATCCTGTGTCCTCTGCGCTCTATCCAGTAAACCGGCCTTAAGTAACTCTGTATTTATCATATCCATAATTAACTCTACTACCCCCTATTCCCTACACCCTTCTTCATATTATTTCCAGCTCCGCCTTTAATGCGCCCGCCGCTTTCAGCGCCTGGAGGATGGATATAAGGTCACGGGGCGTAACTCCCAGGGCGTTCAGGGCCTTTATTACTTCGCCCAGGGTCACTCCGGATATCTGTACCAGCGACCCCTTCTGCTCTTTCACTGAAATTTCCGTGCGCGGCAATGTAACCGTCTCGGCCCCTTTAGGAGCGAACGGAAGAGGTTGTGAAACCTCGGGAGTTTCCCTGATTTCAATAGACAGCGAACCGTGAGCGATAGCTACCGGCGATATTGTCACATTTTCGCCGACAACTACAGTTCCGGTCCTCTCGTTAATAACTATCTTAGCGGTCATATCAACCCTGACGTCAAGGGACTCAATTTTTGTGATTAATCCGACGAGACTGTCCTGATATTCATCAGGTATCGACAGCCTGACCGATGAAGAGTCCGCAGGGACCGCGTAACTGCCATGCAATGCGTCATTGATTTGCCCGGCTATCATATGCGCTGTCGTGAAATCAGCCCTGTGCAGGAACAGCCGGACACTGCCGCCGTTTCCGAGCACGAACGGAGGTTCTCTCTCTATGGTCGCGCCTTCCGGGATCTTGCCCGCGGCGAGGTGATTTTTCTGTGCCTTCGAACCTTCTCCTTCCGCGGCAAAACCGCCTATTGAGAGAGGCCCCTGGGCCAGGGCGTAGACTTTGCCGTCCGGGCCTTTGAGGGGCGTAAGAAGCAGTGTGCCTCCCTGAATGCTTTTTGCGTCGCCGATCGTTGAAACGAGCGTATCAACCCTGGTGCCCGGTTTTGCGAACGGCGGAAGCGTGGCGGTGACGATGACCGCGGCAATATTCTTTGATTTCAGGTCCTCCAGACTGATTGTAAGGCCCGTCCTTTTCAACATGTTGATAATGCCCTGCACTGCCGCCTGTCCTTTATCTCCGGTGCCGTCAAGGCCGACCACTACGCCGTTGCCTATAAGCTGATTGTCCCTCACCCCTTCAAAATGCGCTATGTCTTTTATACGCTCGGCGTATGCGGCAGGGGCAAGGGGCAAGGGGCAAGAGGCAAAAAAGAAGATAATTATGAATAACGCAAATATTCCGCTTCGTGTTACTTCCGAATTCTTATTCCTGACCCCTGGTTTCTGTTTTATAACTCTTAACTCATAACTCATAACTCTTAACCGCCTTTCAGAACGGCCAAACCCTATCAAGTACCCGTACCAGCCAGCCCGGGCTTTGCTTGTCCTGGATTACCCCGTCTCCAACATAATAAATCCTGGCGTCCGCTATTTTATTGCTCAACACGGTATTGCTTGTGTCAATGTCGTCGATCCTTGTCATCCCGGAAAACACCAGTATCTGTTTTTCGTTGTTAATAGTCATTTCCTTCCTTGCTTCCAGCACGAGGTTTCCGTTAGGCATCACCTCCACAACCTTCGCGGTTATTGTGGCCGCGAGTTTCCCCTCTCTGTTTGTGTCTCCCTTGCCTGTAAACTCCGATATTCCCGTACCGGCGACTTTTGGCTCGAATATATTTGCGCCTTTATAAAGATCTTTCAGCAGGAACGCATTGTGCAGGTTGAAATCCGTATTCATCCCGAATATCTCCGTCGCGTCAAAATCCGCCGATGAATCACGGCTTGTATCCGTATCAGCCTTGCCCGAGCCGGACAAATTCTCCACGATCCGTATCGTAACAAGATCGTTGAGCCTTCGCGCCTTTGTGTCTTCGAATATGTTAGCCGAATCATTCCAGAGGGAGTTGGCGGACGGCGTTATTTTTTCCTTTTCATGATAAACGTATTTCGGGGGCTCCGGCGGCAATTTTGAGGACGGAGTAGCGCAGGAAAACAGCGGTAAGCAGTAAGCGGTAAGCAGTAAGCAAAAAACTAAGAGTTTAGATTTGTTATAGTTCCACTCTAACCGTATTTTCATCGATTAAAACTCCTCTCACCTCTTTTTTTGAGGACAGGTTCATTGCCTTTATCTGCGTTCCGACATATCCCTTCTCTTTCGTCTCACCGGCTGCGGCAATGCTGAACCCCTCCGCGCCTATTAAAAGGACCACCTTTCTCCCTTTTCTGACAAGTTGTTCTTTTTCCACCATTTCTTCAGCAATTACCATGTCAGCCATAACAGACCGCTTTAAATTTTTTCCGATAACGGCCCCCGGATCTTTGACGGCGCCCTTCGGGATTTTATTTATATCCATCTCCGACACGTACAGGTCTTCATCCTGTAAAACATATCCCTTATTAAACGGCCTCCTGCTTTTAACAACAAAGTCAAAAGCCCTGACGTCCGCCCTAACGGTTGTTTTTCGGCTGTTATCATAACTGAAAGAAAAAACCCCTTTGCCGAGCGGGCCCCGTTCAACTGTTATCAGATCCGGCAGCCGGGCCGGGACATCTCCTGTAACGTGCACATTGCTCACTTCTATCTTTTCCCACGGATAATTTTCCGCCAGGAATGCCTGCAGCGCTTCCGCCGGATTCCATGTCTCGTCCGCAAGATCTGAAGTTTGGAAGCCTGAGGCGCATACCGGCAGAAGACAAAAGGCCGCGAAAAGAAGACAGCGGAGAAATATTCTTGCAGCCGACTCCCGATTTGCGTTTTCCTTATTCTGTATTTTTTTTCTCCTCATCTTTTTCTCCAGGCCTTTCATTTCCTACACCCTACACCCTGCTCCCTACACCCTATCTTCTGATATTGTTTGCCATTTGCAGCATTTCATCCGAGGCCTGCACCACCTTTGCGTTCAGCTCATACGCCCTTTGACTTACTATCATGTTCACCATCTCTTCCACTATATTCACATTGCTCATTTCAAGAAACCCCTGGTTTACAGTCCCCAGTCCGTCAGACGCGGGGTTCCCGGTAGTCGCTTCACCTGAGGAGCCCGTCGGAAGGAACAGGTTTTTGCCTATCGCGTTCAGGCCGCCCGGATTAATAAACTGGGCCAATTCTATTTGTCCTACCTGTACAGGCGTAGAGCTGCCGGCCTGTAACACCGACACCGCGCCGTCGGATGTAATGGTAATCTGCAAGGTATTTGAAGGGATTGTGACGGCGGGCTCCAGAGGATATCCGTCAGAGTTGACCACGCGCCCTTCACTGTCAATCTTGAAAGAGCCTGAACGTGTGTATGAAACCTCCCCGTCAGGCTTCGTTATCTGGAAAAAGCCGTTTCCTTCAATTACCAGATCAAGACTGTTGCCGGTGGAAACAAAGTCTCCCTGCTGGAACATCTTCTGGACCGCGGCGGGTTTGACGCCGAGACCGACCTGGATGCCGGAAGGAAGCGTGGCCCCTTCAGCCGAAGACGCGCCGGCCGACTTCAGTCCCTGATATAACAGCTCCTGAAAATCCGCCCTGCTTTTTTTGAACCCCGTGGTATTAACGTTTGCGAGGTTATTGGAGATGACGTCGATACCGAGTCTCTGCGCCTCCATTCCCGTTGCCGCTATAAATAATGACCTTTGCATATCTTATCCCTCCATTTTAACCCCGTAAGGGCGGGTTTAAAACCCGCCCCTACTCTAAACTTTTATTATTTCCCCAGCTCATTTGCTACTTTCGACGACGCTTCGTCAAAAGTCTGTATCATCTTCTGATAGGCCTCAAACTCTCTCAGGGACGTAAGCATCTGCACGATCTCCCTCATCGATTCAACGTTTGAAGCCTCCAGATATCCCTGGCTTACCGTGGATTTTATCTCTATGCCCTGCTCATCGGCAGCGAATGCTCCGCCGCTGAGTTTCTGTAATTTTTCTTTCTCCGCGAAATCGACAATCCTGAGCGCGCCTGCGGATATGTCGTCGATAAAGACCTCACCGGCGGCATTCACGTCGATCTTTCTGCCCTGCGCTGAAATGGGCCCGCCGCTGCCCAGGAGTTTTATATTGTCCTGTGTGGTCAGGTAGCCCTCGCCGTCGATTTTGAAATTACCGTTTCTTGTATACCTGCCGCCTTCAAGCGCAAAAAAACCTTCGCCGTTTATCGCGAGGTCCAGAGGATTGCCTGTCCTCATTAGAGTGCCGCTCGAAAAGTCGGTCACTACGCGCGAGGTTTCAGTCATGGTCCTCCCGTCCTCAACAAGAGGAGGCTTGTTGTCGACAGGGATCAGATAATCCTTAAACGCAATACGCTCCTTTTTGTAGCCCGGGGTTGCCGCGTTCGCGACATTCTGGGCAAAGATATCCAGATGCCTCTGCTTGATGACAGCTCCGGAAAGCGCTATGTATATTCCTTTATACATTCCTTATTAAGTTATCGCAAACCTGATGCCAGAGATTTATTTTTTCCCGTTAATTTTATTGTTGTGAAATCAGTCACTTATATTTTGCCTTTAAAATCCCTGTGTCAATTTCCTGTTTGTCACAGGGAAGATATTTCCTTGTATTGAAAATCTTTCCCTGCCCCTACTCCCTGCATCCCGCAACATGCCCCTTTATCTTTATATCCTGATATCCACTCTGCCTTCTTTTTTTTCAGGCTCATCCTTGTCCTTTTTTTGTTCCCTGTCCCTGTCCTTCTTCGGATTTCTCCGGGGGGCCTGTCCGGCTTCCCTTTCCTGTTTTACAGGGAGTATCACGTCTATGTTTTTTAATCCGTCAATCGCCATTGCAGCATTTCATTTCGCCCATTTGAGCTTTGACTTCAGTTTTACAAGCGCCTGACTGTGAATCTGACAAACCCTTGACTCCGTAATACTCAGCACCTTCCCTATTTCCTGCATCGTAAGCTCTTCATAGTAATACAATGATAAAACCAGTTTTTCCTTTTCAGGCAGACGGTCTATCAGCTCCGCCAGATTCTCCTGCAAATCTTTTTCCTCAAGGGTTTCAAGGGGCGTTTTCGAAGAAGTATCGGCAATACATTCCGAGAAGTTCAGGTCGCTGTCATTATATTTATTGGTCTTGAAATCCTCGATCCGTACCGGCGATGAAGCGACAGCGTACTGCAATATCCTGTAATATTCATCGAGGGGCATCTTCAACTGCTTCGCCACCTCGGTATCGTCAGGCGCCCTGCCGTGCTGTTTTTCAAGTCTTTCCCGGGCGCCGTTAATTACGTCTATCTTCTTTCTCATGGACCTCGGGATCCAGGCCGTGGCCCTCAGCTCATCGATCATCGCCCCCTTTATGCGCAATTCAGCGTATGTCTTCAGCTTGACCTTGCCGGGCTCAAACCTTTTAAGCGCGTCCATCAGGCCCATAAGGCCGACGCTTATAAGATCATCGATGGTCACATGGGGAGGGAGTTTCCACGAAAGCCTGTACGCCGTATACTTTATGTACGGCAAAAACTCCTTGATGATTTGTTCTTTTGTTTCTTCTTTTATCTCTGTCCTGTATTTCAGCATTTTGCCTTCAACAGACCTCCAAGAAAAAACTGGAGCGTCCCCTTTACATGGTTATTGTTTTCAACGGATATTTTTTCGGCTATCTGCATAATGCTCCTGGCCGCTTCGCTCTCCGGGTAAACCTCCAGCAGCGCTTTCTGCTGCCGCACCGCCTTTTGCAGGAGGGGGTCATAGGGAACATGTCCCAGATAGTCAAGAGATATGTTGAGGAATTTCTCCGCCGCGACCGAGAGCCTTCTGAACACTTCTCTCGCCTCTTTTTCGCCTTTCACGTTGTTGACCAGTATCTTGAATTTCTTCTCCTGGTATTTTGTGAAGAGCACTTTCATAAGGGCGTATGCGTCGGTCATTGCCGTCGGTTCGGCTGATGTTACGATTATGATTTCCTGCGCGGCCATGCAGAAGAAGGCGACGTTGGAGGATATCCCGGAAGATGTGTCTATAAGGAGATAGTCCACCGGGTCTTCATATCCCTCAAATTCTTCAATAAGCCTCAGTCTCTGGAATTCATCAAGCTCCGTGAGCTCCTGGATGCCGGAGCTCGCGGGCAGGACTTTTATCCCGGAGGGACCTTCCACGATAAGGTCCTTCAGCTTCTTTTCCCCCTTGAACAGATGCCTGATGTTGTACTTTGTCGCCAGGTTCAGCACGACGTCTATATTGCTGAGGCCGAGGTCCGCGTCAAAGACCATCACTTTCTTGTTAAGCCTGCTGAACCCTATCGCAAGGTTTGCCGTGATATTTGTTTTTCCGACACCGCCTTTGCCGCTCGCTACCGCTATCGTTCTTACTGTCTTTCCTTCCGTGATGTCCATTATGCGCTCCCTGTTCTCAGAATAAGATTGGTCAGTTTTCTGTTCTCGATAAATTCAATATTGCCCGGGACCCTCTGTCCCGTAGTTATATACGCGACCGGTTTCCTGTAGGTGCGGCACAGGTTATATATGGAACCCAGTTTCACTGCTTCGTCCGTCTTTGTAAAGGCTATATAATCTATAGGAAGACCGCCGTAGTGCTTATAGGTATCAATGAGGAAGTCACAATCGCTCGAGGCGCTGAGCAGAAGCTGGGTCTCCAGCGGCAGGCCCATTTTATAAATATCCTTGAGACTCTTTATATATTCATCATCCTTCGGGTTCTGCCCCGTGGTGTCTATAAGCAGGATGTCCCTGTCGTTGAATTTCCTGATGCTTTTTTTCAGGTCCTGCGCGTTTGAAACAATCTCCAGCGGGACCCCCAGCATTTTCGCGTAAATCCTTATCTGCTCCACCGCCCCTATCTTGAATGTGTCTACCCCGATGACGGCCGTTCTTCTTCCTTCCTTGACAGCCTTTGAAGCGAGCTTCGCGATTGTAGTAGTTTTCCCCGCGCCTGTGGGGCCTATGAGCATAACGGCCCTCATGTTGTATCTGCCCGACATGTTCCAGACGCCGGAATAAGGGGTGTCGTAAAGCCTCGAACGGCTTATGTCCTCGGATATCAGCGTTTCCAGGTCTTCTATGCCCCCGGCCCTTTCCACAAGATTTAACGCGTATTCGTCGCGGATCGACCGTTCCCGGAGAAAATAAAACATTTTCTTCCTGTCCGCGGGCAAGGTCAGCTCGCACCCGCTGTTCCGCATGGCTTCGACGCATTCTCTCAGAGTTCTGATTTCATTTTTCAGCTCGGCGATATCGCCCGTTGAAGCCGTGGAGGCCGGCAACACGCTCTTGCCGTCATAGTGTTCAATGTCAAAGTCGACGGCGGCCGTAATCTCCACATACGGCTTCGAGCCTTTCCTGTCTTGCGAAGAGATGATGACCGCGTCCTCCCCCAGCTCTCTCTTGACGCTCGCCAGGGCTTCGCTGAAAGTCCTTGCCTGATATTTTTTAATTTTCATAGCGTAACATTCCCCTTATATCCAGATTCGCAGTCGATACGATTTCTGCGCTTGAAAGCACTACGATAGACGATGAAATCCTCTCCACAATCCTTCTCAGGTATTTTCTGGCGTTCGGAGAACAGAGGACGACCGGCTGTATCCCTCTCAGCTTCCCTGATGAAAGGATTTTTTCAATGCTTTTTACCAGCCTGTTTATGACATCCGGGCTTATGGCGCCGCCGTCTGTCTGCGACATCAGTTTTTCAAAAGTCGGGTCCAGCGTAAATACCGGCAGCCTGCCGTCTTCGCTTACATATTGTTTGGTAATTGTCCTTGAAAGGGACTGCCTTACGTACTCCGTCAGGGCTTCAGGGTCCTTGATATTGGGTGAATAATCCAGCAGGGTGTCAAAAATCGTGATAATGTCTTTAATCGGGACCCGCTCCTTAAGGAGGTTCTGCAGCACCCTCTGCACCGCGCCGAGCGTAAGGTTCGCAGGCACAAGCTCTTCGACGATCTTGGGATAGGCTTTTGAAATATTATCCATCAGCTTCTGGGTCTCTCTCCTGGTAAGGAGCTCCCAGGCGTGCCCTCTGATAAGCTCCGTAACATGCGTGCCGATAACAGTGGCAGTATCGACAACCATGTATCCTGAAAGCTGGGCCTTTTCCACTTCCTTTTCATCGATCCAGTACGCGGGCAGGCCGAACGCGGGTTCTTTCGTGGGAATGCCCTCTATCTTCTCGGCTTCCCCTGACGCGACGGCAAGCCAGTTCCCCATCATCACCTCTCCCTTTGCTATTTCTACGCCGCGTATCAGAAAACTGTACTCATGGGGCCTGAGCTGAAGGTTGTCCTTGATATGGATGGGCGCGACGACAAACCCTATCTCTGACGCTATCTGGCGTCTCATCGCCTTTATCTTCCCTAACAGCTCCCCTTTCGGTTCGTCGACAAGCGGGATAAGACCGTAGCCTATCTCGAGGCTCAGGGGGTCCAGCTCAAGATAAGATTCTATCTTCGGCTCCTCGCCTGCGGGCTGAGGAGTCGCCTCTGTGTTTTCTTCTTCCGCCGGCATCTTCGTTATAGCATACGCGGTCCCCCCGGCGACGATGGAGACAAGGAAAAACGGAATGTGAGGGAGACCGGGGACAAAGCCGAGGACCATCAAGACTCCCGCCACGGTGACAAGGGCCTTCGGGTTCATCAAAATCTGCTGGGTAATGTCTTTGCCTATGTCGCTGTCTTTGCCTGCGCGGCTCATTACAATGCCCGCTGCGGTTGAAGTAAGAAGCGCCGGTATCTGGGACACCAGACCGTCGCCGATAGTCAGAATCGTATACGTCGTAGAGGCGTCGCTGAACGGCATGCCTTTCTGGAATACCCCGATGATCAACCCCCCTACGATATTTATTGCCGTGATTACCAGCCCCGCGACGGCGTCGCCCCTGACAAATTTGCTGGCGCCGTCCATCGAGCCGTAAAAATCCGCTTCCTGCGAGATCAGCTCCCTGCGTCTTCTCGCCTCCCTGTCGTCTATAAGTCCCGTATTGAGGTCCGCGTCTATAGCCATCTGTTTTCCGGGCATCGCGTCCAGTGTAAACCTGGCCGCGACCTCCGCTATCCTTCCGGAGCCTTTCGTTATGACCACAAAATTCACAATTACAAGTATAAGAAATACCACTATCCCGACAGCGTAATTTCCTCCGACCACAAAATTTCCGAAAGACTTTATGACCTGTCCTGCGGCCTCCACGCCCTCGTTGCCTTTCAGGAGTATCAACCTTGTCGACGCTACATTCAGGGCCAGCCTGTAAAGCGTCGCCAGAAGCAGGACAGAAGGCAGGACTGAAAAATCGAGAGGTTTCCTGATATATATGGATGTAATAAGAATTGTGACTGACAATGAAATTGAAAGCGTCAGCAGGATATCAAGAAAAAAGGATGGAAGAGGAAGGATCATCACCCCGATTATCGATACCGACAGCACGGCGATAAACACATCTTCTCTTTCTTTAAGCATCCTGAAAAAGTTCATTCCGCTCCTCTGCAATTAATATTGAATTTTAAATTTTGAATTTTGAATTTCTTTATCATATCTTCCCCTTGATCTTGTAGATATACGCCAGTATCCGCGCAACCGCGACATAGAGCTCTTCAGGTATGAAAGTATCGATCTCGTGTTTAAAAAGCGCCCTCGCGAGAGGTTTGTCTTCCACTATCGGCACCCCGTGCTCAGCGGCGATTTCCTTTATCTTTTCAGCGACGACCCCGGCGCCTTTCGCGATTATCTTCGGAGCGAACATCTTTCTGTCCTCATACCTGAGCGCAATCGCCAGGTGGGTCGGGTTGGTAATGACCACCGTGGCCTTAGGCACTTCCTGCATCATACGCTTGCGCGCGGTTTCTTTCTGAATGCTCCTTATCCTTGATTTGATCATCGGGTCGCCTTCCATCTCCTTGTGCTCTTCCTTGACCTCCTGCTTTGTCATTCTGAGAGACTTTTCATATTGCCATTTCTCCAACAGGAAACTGACAAACGCCACCACCAGATAATAAAAAAAGGCAATCCCTACGGCGCGGGCCAGCATCCCGCCGGAAACCTTTACCAGAGCAGGCAGCTCCATTGCCGAAAGCGAAGGAAGCGCCTTCAGGTCATTCTTTAATACGTAATAGACAACCCATCCGCCTACCGTAAACTTCAGAATGCTCTTTAATAAGTCGGTCAGGCCGCTCAGGGAGAAGAAACTTTTTATCTTGCCGAGAGGGTTGACCTTTTCGAAATCGAATTTAAAAGGTTTTATGGACCATCCGCTCTGTACAACACTTGTGAATATGACCAGGGCCATTGCTGTAATAAAGAAAGGAAGGAGTATCTTTGCGCCGTGCAGGAACGCGATCCTGGTCACCTCTATGGGGTCCGTGCCGTACCGCATGCTGAGGATGCCGCCTGTAAGCGTCGACATGTCCAGCAACATATATTTGCCGCCGATATAAAATACCATCAGTATTCCGCCTGTCGCAGCCATCGAGACAAGATCCTTGCTTTGAAGGATCTGTCCCTTTTCTCTTGCCTTCTGCCTCTTTCGGGGCGTCGCCCGTTCAGTTTTTTCCTGGAATTCTTCAGCCATAACTCTTGACTCTAATCTGTTCTCGCCATTGCGATAATACGCGCCATTTCATTTCGCAAATCAATAATATTCAGGTTAAAGACATGTTCAAAGACCGGGATGCTTAATATAATCAGCGTCAATCCTAAAAAGATATTAAGCGGCAATGTAATAAAGAATATGTTCATCTGGGGCGCGACCTTGTATAAAAAACCTGTCAGGATATTGCTCAACAGCAGACCGACAATAACAGGCGCTCCGATTTTTAATGCAAGGACAAACAGCTTATTCCCCAGGGAAATCACTTGAGGGATGACCGGCATGATGTTTAACTGACCTGAGGGCAGCAGCTCAAAACTTTTCACGAAGATATATATAATTTCATGATGGGCGTCCATAACAAGAAAATACAGCATCGCCATGACCCCGTAAATCTCTGAAATCAGCGTAGTCTGGCCCAGTTCAGGGTTAAACACCGCAGCGACGGACAATCCCATAGCCTGACTGATGACATGCCCCGCCAGATTAATTGCCATAAAAACAAACCTGACTGTAAGCCCGAGGGCAAAAGCTATAAGGATTTCCTTGATTACCAGCAGCGCTATGACATCCTCCCGGACTTCTACATTAACCACCGGCGTCAGCATAATCGCTATAAAAACCGCTAAGCCCAGCCTGAACTGTCCCGGCATTTCTTTTCCTCCGATAATAGGCAGCAGGCTGACAAAGATGCTGCTCCTGATAAGGATGACCAGGAAGTTGGTGATGTATGGTGAGAGAGATTCTATAGTTATATTATTCATTTTATATAATTCGGTATCTGCTCTATCAGGTTCGTAGTAAAAGACATAAGCTTTCCCAACATCCACGGCATCATAAGAAAGATACATATAAACACTGCAAGCATCTTGGGCACAAATGTCAGTGTAAACTCCTGTATCTGCGTCACCGTCTGGAAAAAACCGACCAGCACGCCGACGACCAGACCGGTGAGCAGCGGCGGACCGGCAACGAGCATCGTAATTTTGAACACTTCCTCTGAAATCCCTCTTACAAATTCCGGACTCATGCAAAACTCCTTACCATTGAACCGATTATCAGGTTCCAGCCGTCGACAAGCACAAACAGGAGCAGTTTAAAAGGCAGCGATATCATGACCGGCGGAAGCATCATCATTCCCATGCTCAGCAGTATGCTGGCTATCACCATGTCTATTATCAAAAACGGCAGAAACAGCAGGAACCCGATTTCAAACGCGGTCTTCAGCTCGCTTATCGCAAAAGCGGGAACGAGCACGCTTACCGAAAGCTCCCCCGGGGTTTTGGGAGCGGGCTGCTTCGACAGACCGACAAACAGCGCAATGTCTTTCTGCCTTGTCTGTTTCAGCATGAACTCCTTTAAAGGCGGGAGGGCCTGGGTGACCGCTTCCCCGAAATCTATGTCTTCTTCGATATATGGCGTAATCGCCTTTTCATTAATCACATTAATTGTCGGAGACATTATAAAAAAAGTCAGAAACAGCGCAAGCCCGATAATTACAGGGTTCGGCGGTATGCTCTGTCCTCCGAAGGCGTGACGCAGGAATGAAAGCACCACGACAATGCGCGTGAACGAAGTAAACATTATCAGCACGGCCGGCAGGAATGAAAGGAAACTGATCAACAGGAATATCTGGATTAACGGGTTATCGATCTCCTGCAAGTCAATCGCGTGCGCGGGGGACGCGGCAGCGAAGACGCAGAACAGGAGAATTACTACTGCAGCAACTGCTTTTGCATTTTGAATTTTGAATCTTGAATTTTGAATCTTCATTTCCCTTCCGCCTTCATCCTCAACCTGAATTTATCGAATTTGTTTTGAAAGGGCTCGCTGCCGGGCAATTCGAGCTCGCCTTCGGCGAAGGATTTAAGGAGCCTCATCTCGTTGGACGTCACTCCCAATATCAGGACCTCCTTTCCCACTTTCAGGGCCGCGACTCCCTTCTTGGGACCGAACGGCTGGTAACCGACGATGCTCATGAAACCGGTCCTGTTCTGTTTCTTTTTAAAGAAAAAACCCGCGGCTGCAATCAGGATGATTACGAAAAGCAGCGCCGCAGCCGTCTGGATATACGTCGCCGTCATTTCAGTTGACTCAGCCTTTCTGTCGGGCTTATGATGTCGGTAAGCCTTACGCCGAATTTTTCATTGACCACAACAACTTCTCCCCTCGCTATAAGCCTGCTGTTTGCCAGTATCTCCATCGGCTCGCCCGCCAGCTTTTCAAGCTCGACAATAGACCCCTGACCGAGCTGCAACAGCTCCTTTATCAGCATCTTTGTCTTTCCGATCTGGACACTCAGCTCGACAGGGATATCAAGCAGAAATTCTATGTCCCTTATCGCCGCCGCGGCCTTCTGGCTGTTTTCGTCCTTCAGGTTCTCAAATTCATGTTCCTGCACATCCTGGCTCATTTATTACTCCTTTCTTTTTCTCAGTATTCGGCAAACCCGGTCAATTTCAACGCCTGGTTTCCCCTGCTTATGCCGGGGGTCCCCTTGAACTTCGGTGAGTGTTCAACATTCATCAGGAGTTCTTCCCTGACCGATTTTCCGATATTAATGACGGTCCCTTTTTCAAAGTTCATAATGTCCTTGAAATTGACGGTAATGCTCCCCAGCTCCACGGTCACGTTTACAAACATCTCCATCAGGTTTGCTTTCATCACCTGCGCCCATCTCTTGTCCGTCTCAAACTTGTCCCCGTGTATTCCGGAATAAAGTTTTTCCTTGATCGGCTCCACCATCGCGTAAGGGATACAGAAGAGCATCTTGCCCGCGAAGTCTTCAATCTCGATCAGCACCTCGATGCTTATTACGATTTCCGGCGGCGTAACAATGGTAACGAACTGCGGGTTTATCTCGGAGCTTATATATTCCGTCTGCAGGGGGCACAGCTCGCTCCACGAGGAGCCCAGGTCTTTTAATGCCATTTTTACGACTTTCTGGATCACCCTCTGCTCAATAGCGGTAAAGGCCCTCCCCTCGGATTTGATATTCTTTGCGTTGGCCCCCCCGAAGAAAAACTCGATTATGGCAAATACAAGGGGGGCCTCAAAAACGAGCAGGGAATATCCCCTGAGCGGGTCCATCTTGAAAATATTTATACTCGAAGGCACCGGGATCGTCTTGATAAAATCGCCGAACTTGATGACTTCCACAGTCTGTACGCTGATATCGATGAATTTCATAAGGAGTGAAGACACGGAGCTTCTGAACAGCCTCGCGAAGTTCTGGTTCGCTATTTCAAGGCCGGGCATACGGCCGCGGATAATCCTCTCCTGGTTTGTAAAATCATAGGTCCTGACCCCGCCGATTATTTTATCGCGGGCTTCTTCAGTGTCTATTTCGCCTGAAGCCACCCCTTTTAACAGGGCGTCGACTTCATCCTGTGAAAGTATTTTGTCCGTCATTGCATTACAAATTCGGTAAAATAAAGGTTTTTAAAAGCGTCCTTTTCCATGCCCATTATCTGGTTGGCCCTGAAAAGTATCTCGTCTTTCAACTGGAACTTTCCCTCCGGGCTCGATATTGAAGCGAGTGATTTACTGCTTACAAGGGTGATAATTGTGTCTCTCAATTGAGGGGTCCTTTCTTTTACGGTTTCTTCCAGTATGTTGTCGGACAGCTCGAATTGGACAGTCACCTTGAGGTAGCGGCCGTGCTCTGAGAGATTCAGGACAAAAGGATCAAGGGCCGCAATGACCGTCTTGCCTGTTTTCTGCTCTTTATGATCTGCCGTATCGTCTCCGCCTTTGCCCGCGAATAATTTATATCCGGCGAACCCGCCGGCGCCCAGCACAAGAGAGACGGCAACGATTATAATGAGCAGTTTTTTGTTGCCTTTCTTTTTCTTTGTCTCTTCTTCAGGCCTTTCAACCTGTATTTCATCTTTTTCTTCTGCCATGCTCTAAACCCTCCGGATTGTTTACCTGTTCAGTCTTCCTGTTGACTTTCGTAACCAAGTTCACAACTCATCTTCTTTTTTTATATATCAAATATCGTGCCTGTTCCAATCCCTTGATAAATATAGTGTTCCGGTCCGTCCATAATGTCAAAATAATGACCTTAAGATGGATACTTGGCTCCTAAAGAAATGTAGTCCGGTTGCCGATACGTCTATAGTACAAAACAAATTTTGTCCAAAAGGGGATATTAATGAATACGGAAACCGCGCCGAAAGACATCGATATAGCGTCATTCGAAGAGAAAGTTTACCTGATTTCGGATGAATTGCTCGGCATACTCAAAGAGCTGTCAAGGGACAACCAGAAACAGATAAACAGCAAACTGATTGCCGATAAGATGTCAAAAAGTGAAAGTGTTAAAAAAGCGCTGGCTGATAACAGCAGCGCGACCACCGGCAATGATATTGTCGGGCTGGAGAAAATAGCTGATACAGTCATTGAAAAGCTCTCGGAGATTGTTCCTCCTCATATAATTGAAAATTTAAGCGCTATAAAAGGCCTGTCTAATAACAAAGGCGTCCCTGGAAATTCGATGGACTGGCTGGACTCTCCGGTCGGCATACTGAAAAAATATATCGATTCCCTCTCAGCCCGGAACAAGGAACTTGAAGATTTTATGAAACAGACATTGGGGCATCTCTCAGCCATCGAAAGTCCTCTTGAGAGCGAATTATCTTCACAACAGCAGAGATTCAGGGAAGACAAGGACTTTGAAAATGATTTGTCCCAATATATTAATAAAATGCGGGACGAATGCAATACTTATAATGACATCAACCTTCTTAAAGCGGCCTTTCTGGGCAAAATAGAAAATATCAACAGGGGCTTTGAAAAAAAGAGGGAGAGAGACATCCTGCGGCTGAAAGAGACTGAAACGACCCTCAATAAAATGAGAGAGCGGATGAATGAAGTCAAACGTGAAGCCGACGCAATAAGAAAGAAAGCCGAGGAGATTGAAATAGAGTCCTATCGCGATTCCCTCACCGGGCTCCATAACCGCAGGGCATATGATGAGCGGATGACCGAGACCCTGGCAAATGTCGGGAGATACGGCGTTACAGCGTCATTAATGGTATGCGACATAGACTTCTTCAAAAAAATAAATGATAACTTCGGTCATAAAATAGGAGACCTGGCCCTGAAAAAACTCGCGGACCTCCTCAGGGAACGGCTCAGAAAAAACGATTTCATCGCGAGATATGGGGGCGAAGAGTTTGTCATTATCCTGCCGCATACCGACATCAAAGGGGCGCTTGTTGCCGCTGAAGGGGTCCGGTCTTATATTGCGAAATCGGTCTTTTCATACAGAAACCAGAGAATACCCCTTACGATCAGCGTGGGCGTCGGTTCATTTAAAAACGGCGATGACGCGGCAGTTATATTTGAAAGAGCCGACCAGGCCCTTTATCTCGCGAAGAAATCAGGCCGGAATGCCGTAAAGACCGAAACCGACCTGACCGCGCAATACGAAGCGGTCCCACATGAATAACCCCGGCTAAAGTAATAATCCCGAAGTTCCGATAATTATGCATATAGAAGAGTGGGACCGTTATATAGTTATTGCATCAGATAAATGCGGGGTATGAAATGCATAAAGCAAAATTTTCATCTCTTATAAAGAACCTCGGGCACCCTGACGCCTCTAAAAGACGGGCCGCCGCAGAAGCCCTGGCAGAAGGGGATGAAAGGGCCGTCTATCCTCTGATCAAGGCCCTCAGAGATAATAATTACGGAGTACAGGACGCCGCGATCAATTCGCTCAAGCAGATAAGAGAAGAAGTCACGGCTTATATGGTGCTGCCGCTCCTCAGGGAAGACGCTTTTCTGAGAAATACCGCGTTGATGATACTGAGAGAATTCGGGCCAATGACCGTTCCCCTCCTCCCTCTCTTGCTGAAAGATAAGGATGACGACATAAGGAAGTTCGCGCTGGACCTTATTCATGACATTCAATACTGCGGCTATCCTGAAAAACTGACTGAAATGCTCATTAACGACCCCAACCCGAATGTGAGAGCGTCTACCGCAAGCACCCTGGGCGTCCTGCGCCGCAAGGAAGCCGTCCCGCAGCTTGTTGAAGCGCTGCGCGATGAGGAATGGGTATGTTTTTCGGCCCTCGAAGCGCTTTCGGAAATGAAAGACGAGAGATCTCTTGGTCCCATCATTGCCCTCCTGGATAACCCCTCCGGGGCCATCAGGCTTGCAGCCATTGAAACCCTCGGCAAATTCGGTTCACAGAAGGTGGAACAAGCTTTGACCGGGCACATACCGAAATCGGAAGGCCTGGAAAAGAAAGTGACTTTGATAAATCTTGTCAGGGCGGGAGAGCCGCCTCCCTTGCCCGGCATATCCGACGATCTTATAGACATACTGATAAACGGCGAATGGGACGAGAAGTTCGTCGCCATTAAAGGCCTTCTGTTCCTGAGAGAAGCGCGCGCGATCTATCATATGCTGGATATTGCCGGGGCGATCGATTTTTCCGACCCTGACAGGGAAGATAAAATACAGGCTATCAAAGAGGCAGTCATCTGTTACGGATGCGATGACCTCCTCCTGAAAATCCTTGATGACGATACCATGAAATACAGGGGAAAAGCACTGGCCGTTGAGATAGCCGGAGAATTAAAATGCAGGTCTGTAGTCAAGTCTCTTATACGCCTCATAAAAAGCGATTTCAGAGACGTAAGGAGGGCCAGCGCGTATTCTCTGGGGCAGATGGAAACCGGAGAAGCCACTGAACACCTGATCGAAGCGGCCGATGACTATGACAGTCACGTCAGGAAGTCGGCCGTGATAGCCCTCGGCAAGATAGGCGATATGGCCGCGTTTGAACCTCTGATGAAACTGCTCCGCAAGGAAGCCTACCATGATATAACCGATGAGCTCATAAACTCGCTCCTTCATATCAACACCACGCTGTTTCTGTCGCGCATCGGAGAATTCAACGACCATATAAAGACAGTCGCTGCAAGATGGTCCCCGGAATACAAACCGGAGGTCCCATGCTGAATATTCCCCTTCAGGACTCCACGTTTCAGGGGCTGCGCGACCATATCTATGAAAAGAGTGGAATTTACATCGCCGACACAAAAAAATACCTTATCGAGAACAGGCTCGCGAGGATCCTGCAGGAAAAAAACCTGAAAAGCTACGAAGATTATCTGAAACTTATAAAATTCAGCCTCAACGGCAATGAGCTCAGCAGGCTGCTGGACGCGGTAACGACAAACGAGACCTATTTCTTCAGGGAACCGGACCAGCTTAATATTTTTGTAAACGAGATAATGCCCAAACTGCTGATGCAAAAGAAGCACGCCGTCAGGATCTGGTCTGCCGCCTGTTCATCCGGCGAAGAGCCGTATACGCTTGCCATGATGCTGCTGCAAAAAGGTTACAGTCCGAAACAGTTCGAGATAACAGGCTCTGATATAAGCGAATCCGTACTGGAGGCCGCCAGAAAAGCCGTCTATAATTCATATTCCGTCAGAAATATTCCCGAGCCTTTCCTTAATAAATATTTTTCCGGCAGCGAACAAAAGTTCGCCCTCAATGAATCCGTCAGGAATATGGTCCGGTTCATGAAGGTAAATCTCGTTGATGACAAAAACATAAAATCCCTCCGCCATATGGACGCGGTCCTCTGCCGGAATGTTCTTATCTATTTTGACGTAAAATCAAAACAGAAAGTCGTCTCGCATCTGTACGATTGCCTGAATGACGGGGGCCATCTTTTCATAGGGGCCTCTGAAAGCCTGCATAATGTCACAAGGGCCTTCAGGCCGAATGTTTTAAACAAGGTAATAGTTTATCAAAAGGGGTGAAAACCGATATGCTGACGGACAACAAATATTTCTTAGGGGTGATTCCATGAAAATAATGATCGTTGATGATTGCCAGACAACAAGAAAACTGCTGGGACATTACCTGAAAGCGCGCGGGTTTTCGGTCGTGTTCGCTGAAAACGGTCTTGACGCCCTTGAAAAGCTCGGGGCGGACAAGGTGAGCCTCATAATGACGGACCTGAATATGCCGTATATGGATGGAATAGAATTCATCAGGGCCGTAAAGTCGGACCCCAACCTGTCTCATATCCCGGTCCTGATGGTCACGACCGAAAATGACACCGTGGAGAAGGAGCGCGCCCTTCATTCCGGGGCAGACGGATATATAGTAAAACCGGTTACCGGAGAGGCCATTGCGGAAAACATCAAAAATATCTTAAAGCAGACAGTGATGGGAGGTTGATATGTCAGATTTTAAAATGAAAATCCTTGTTGTCGACGATTTCTCGACCATGAGAAGGATCGTCAAGAATCTCCTGAGACAATTGGGATATGAAAACATAGAGGAAGCCGAGGACGGCGCGCAGGCCTTTACAAAGCTTAAACAGGGAGGTTTCGGTTTTGTTGTAAGCGACTGGAACATGCCGAATATGGACGGCCTGGAGCTTTTAAAGAACGTCCGGAGCGACCCCGAGCTGAAAGACATCCCGATCCTTATGGTGACCGCCGAGGCGGAAAAAGAGAAAGTCATAACGGCCATACAGGCGGGGGTAAACAACTATGTCGTCAAACCCTTTACAGGCGAAATCCTGAAAGAGAAAATGGACAAGATATTCGAAAGGCTTCAGGCCCAGCGGTAGGCGATGACAAATAAATATTGCATGGAGATAAATCTGTGAACGACGAAATGGAAGAAATCATACAGGAATTCATCACGGAGGCCGAGGAATCGCTCGAAAAGATAGAGCCGCGCTTTGTCGAGCTTGAGCAGCAGGGTCAAAACACGGACCTTCTTAATGAGATATTCAGGTCCATGCATACGATCAAGGGCGCCGCGGGTTTTCTTGGATTTCAGTCCATAGTCGACGTTGCTCATGCCTCGGAAAATATAATGAAAAGACTGAGGGACGGAGAAATTGATTTATCCAAACCCCTCATGGACGCGATCCTTAAATCCATTGATATGCTCAGGCTTCTGCTCGGGCACCTTAATGAGAAGGACGGCGTTGAGGAAAATGTCGCGCCCCTGGTGCAGGAGCTGGGCAATGCCCTGAAAGCCACGATGTCGCGGACCGCTACCGGCGACGCTCCATTGCAAAATCCCGCCGCTCCGGCGGCCGCGGTTATGCCTGCGGCGCAAATAACTGAACCTGTAAAAACGGAGGAGGACGGGCCGGAGGAGGAAGAGGAGTCTCATATGTCCGGGGCCGTTCAGAAACCTGCGGAGGCCCCTGCCGGAGCGCCGGAAATCTCAGCGGTTTCAGGCGTGGGCGAACATAAACCCAATGAAATAATACAAACGGCCAAAGATAATATCCAGAAGGCCCAGAACCTGAGGGTGGACGTCAGCAGGATCGACAAGGTTATGGACCTCGCCGGCGAAGTGGTCCTTGTCAGAAACAGGCTGTTGAATATATCCAACTATTTTGATATGAAATATTCCGAAGACCCGATGTCCGAAATCCTGACGGAATCCGTATCTTTCCTGGACCGCATCACTTCCGATATGCAGCTTGCTGTGATGAAGATGAGGATGCAGCCTATCCAGAAGGTCTTAAGCAAGTTCCCGAGACTTGTGAGAGACATGTCCGCTGCCGTCAATAAAGAAGTTGAATTACAGATATCCGGAGAAGGCACCGAAGTCGACAAGACGGTAATAGAAAACATCGGCGATCCCCTGACCCACATCCTGAGGAACTCCATCGATCACGGAATTGAGTCCGCGGAAGAGAGGGTTTCAAAAGGCAAGCCGGCGAAGGGCAGGATAATTATCAGCACATACCAGAAAGGCACGCAGATCGTTATCGAGATTATGGACGACGGAAAGGGTATCGACCTGGAAAAACTTAAGATGAAAGCCGTTGAAAAGGGGCTCATGACTGAAGAAGAGACCCGGAAAATGTCGGACAAGGACGCAATAGATATCATATTCCTGCCGGGTTTCTCCACAAAAGAAGTCGCGACCGAACTCAGCGGACGCGGCGTGGGCATGGATGTCGTGAAGACAAACATATCCATTTTAAACGGTTACGTCGAGGTGTCTACCGTGAAAGATGCAGGGACCACGTTCAAGATAAGCATACCGCTTACCCTGGCCATAATCCAGGCATTGATGGTTGAAGTAGACGGCGCCAAATACGCCATACCCCTTTCCCCGATAGAAGAGACCCTTAAGGTTATGAAAAAGGAAATCAATAATGTTACAGGTCAGAACGTGATCGTTATCCGCGACAAGGTCTGCCCCCTCTTCGACCTCAACAGCATCCTCGGCCTCGGTCTCAACGGTCATGATGATTTTGAATACAAGTATCTCATCGTCATCTCGATGGGCGACAGGAAATTCTGCCTGGCTGTCGACCGCCTTGTAGGGCAGGAAGAAGTCGTTATTAAAACACTGAACGGGCTTGATTCGACATCTTCCTACGTCCTCGGCGCGACCATCACCGGAGACGGCAAGGTCGTTTTCATACTTGACGTAGCGGGAATATCGAGAAACCTTCTTGGGTTGAGCAAGGTATAGAACAGGAGGCGTTTATGCAGCAATACATAGGCTTCAATCTGAATGACAACGAGTTCATGATCCCCATACTGAAGGTGCGTGAAATCATCACAATGCCTTCCATAACCAATTTACCGCAACTGCCGGACTATATAAAAGGAGTAACAAATCTCAGAGGGACCGTTATCCCGGTTGTAAATCTGAAGAACCTCCTCAATTCAACCGTCAACGGAGACTGCGGAAAAACGGTCATAGTCGTTTCCGCAGGGAAAATAACTTACGGCATAATAGTCGACGGCATCACCGGGGTCGTCAAGGTGAATGAGTCGGATATTGAACAACCCGATCAGATCATCAGCGGTAACGCCGACCTGCTCGAAGGCGTGGCAAAGCTCGACAACAGGCTGATTGTCCTGCTTAACACCAAAAAGATACTTCCCGTGGATGACCTGGACCTGCTTGAAGAGACGATCATAAACGTAAATACATCCGGAAACGGGGACAACGTTGAAGTCCTCAGGGAAATAGACACCATCGGCGGGAAAGTCACTGTTAAGGAAGTAAAGAACGCAAAGGACTTTTTCAGCGGCAAATTTGACGCGAAAGACCCCAAAAACCGCGTATTCGAGCTGATGCTGGATTTTATGGACTGCGTGGCTTCCAATGATTACCGGAAGATGGACGGAGTCGTCGAACAACTTTTGAGGGCGACGGACAGCGACCTGTTCAGGGAACTGGGCAAGATAACGCGAAGGCTCCATGATTCCCTTGAAGAATTCAGGGGCTCCATAAACAACGGCCTGCAGAGGATTACGGAAAATGACGTCCCCAACGCTGTCGACAACCTCCAGTTCGTGATCAAAAAAACCGAGGATGCGGCCAATAAAACAATGGGCATTGTCGAAAGGTATTTCGAGGAATCGAATGATTTTTCAAATCATGTAGAGGAAATAAAAGGCCATGATGAATCAGTCGCTTATCTCAGGACGTTCAAGGATTCAATGGATAATGACATGACCCAGATCCTTACGGCCCAGCAGTTTCAGGACATCACAGGGCAGACCATCAAGAAGGTCATCGACCTTGTAAATCATGTGGAAGTTGAGCTTTTAAGGCTGATAACAAAGTTCGGCATGATGATAAAGCCCGAAGCGGATAAAGCAGCGGCCCTTGCCATATCGGGGCAGAGTGAAGCGCTTGAGGAGCCGGGGAAATCAGCGGTAAAAGTTACGCAGTCCGATGTCGAGTCGCTGCTGAATGAGTTCGGTTTTTAGCCACAGAGAACACGGAGGTCTTTCTCTGTGTCTCAGTGACTCTGTGTTAATAAAGGAGGAGGAACAACATGGAAAACAGTCTGGTAATGGATGAAGTCCTTCAACTGGTCACGTTCTCCCTTGACCAGGAGGTATACGCCGTGGACATCCTTAACGTCCAGGAGATAAACAGGATAACCGGTATTACAAAAGTCCCCAATGCGGCGAATTATATGGAAGGGGTAATCAACCTCAGGGGCAAAGTCATACCTGTCATCAACCTCAGGAAGAAATTCGGCCTTCAGAACAAGGAGGTCGATGATTCTTCAAGGACAATAATAATGGACATACAGGGTGTTACATACGGCCTTATGGTAGACTCGGTTTCCGAAGTATTGAGGATCCCGTCGGATGTCGTGGAGCCCCCGCCTCCCCTGGCGTCGGGAATGGCGGGAATGTTTATTAAAGGCATAGCAAAGCTGGAGAACCGGCTCATTATACTTGTCAACATCGACAAACTGATGGGCCAGTCATAGGGATTATTAAATGGTAAGAGTCCTGGTCGTCGATGATTCGGCCTTCATAAGGAACACCCTCACCAGCATGATCTCCTCAGACCCTGAAATCCAGGTCGTGGGGGTCGCCCGCGACGGCGTCGAAGCCGTGGAGAAAGTCGCTCAACTGAAACCCGACATCGTCACCCTTGACGTGGAAATGCCGAGGATGAACGGCATTGAGGCGTTAAGGCAGATAATGGAAAAGACCCCTGTCCCCGTTATTATGGTCAGCTCCCTGACCACTGAAGAGGCCAGGATCACGCTTGACGCCCTCGACATAGGCGCGGTAGACTTTATCCCCAAGAACCTTTCCGACCTGTCGATCAACATAGTCAAAATCAAAGACAATCTGATTGATAAAATCAAAAAGATAGGCAAAAGAGGGCTGCCTCTGTTAAAAAGATTATCTTCCCGGAAACCGCTTATGATGCCCGGGACCTCTCATGTCGTTTCTCACAGGAGAATCAATATCGTAGCGATAGGCTCGTCCACAGGCGGCCCGAAGGCCCTGCAGAATATACTCACGCGGCTGCCGAAGGATTTCCCCGTGCCTATTCTTATAGCCCAGCACATGCCGCAGAGTTTCACCGGTCCTTTTGCCGAAAGACTGAACCAGTTGAGCTCAATTGAAGTCAAAGAAGCGGAACAGGGCGAAGTCATTAAAAGAGGAATTGCATACATAGCCCCGGGTGGCGGACATATGAGCATAGTGAAGAAAAAAATAACCGAGACGATAATATCCATATCCGGGAACAAAGGAGAATATATCTACAAGCCTTCTGTCGACGTCCTCATGCTCTCCGTTGTTGAATGTTTCTCCGGACACGTTCTCGGCGTCATCCTTACAGGAATCGGTAACGACGGTTTAAAAGGCATGCGGGAAATCAAAAACAACGGCGGCAGGACCATTGCCGAAGACGAGGAATCATGCGTTGTCTACGGCATGCCGAAAGTTGTGGTTGAAGCCGGCATAGCCGATAAAGTCGTCCCCGTTGATGAAATAGCAGGCGAGATAATCAATTCGGTTTAATCCCTCGGGGACAATGGAAGCAATTCCGTAAAAGGGCGGGTTTAAAACCCGCCCCTACTACCACTAATCTCTACACCCTACACCCTATCTTACTTACCTTGTCAGGTTGACAAGCTCTGCCATTAGCTCATCGGACTTCGAGACGATCCTCGAATTGGCCTGATAACCCCTCTGTGAGATGATCATTTTCACAAACTCTTCGGCAAGGTCCACGTTGCTCAGCTCAAGGGTGCTCGAAAGCACCTGTCCCGTGCCTGAGGTCCCCGGGGCCGTGATTATGGGCTGGCCTGAACCGCTGGATTCGGCAAACAGGTTTTTCCCCATCTTTGTAAGCTCCGTCGGAGAAACAAACTTCGCGAGAGCGATCTGGCCGATGGCCCTTGTCTGCCCGTTCGTAAAAATACCGGTTATCGTGCCGTCCTGGTCGATGTTTATGCTCCTCAGCGATCCTGATGAATAACCGTCCTGGTTCTGGAATATGGTTGCGGAGCTGGAACCGAACTGTGTGGTCCCGTCAAGCCCCGTGCCCCCATCCGTTGTAATAGAGGTCCCGAAATTAAAATCTATCGCCTGGCCTGATGCTGCGCCTCCGGCGAAATCAAACCCTCCTGAGGCAAGCGGATACGTTAACGCGCTTTCCACATCAAGCGCGCCGTTGTTGTCGAAATCCAGGGTGCCCTGCGCCTGTATTTCCGTGCTCCCGCTTAACGAGGCGCTGGCGTCGACAACCGCAAACCATTCCCATGTGTTCCCTGTTGTCGCTTCAGTGTCTTTTCTGAAATAGACATTTACCACGTGAGCGTTCCCGAGCGAGTCATATACTGTAATGGAGGTTGAGAAGTTTGAAGTGTTGTTGGGGTTGGTCACATCAAATGCGGCCGGCACCGACTGCCTTGAATCAAGGTTTGCCGATATTTCAACAGTGGTTGTAGGGTTGGGCGGGCTGTTCAGGGTCGACAGGTTGATGTCGCCTATGCTGTTGATGACCGG
The DNA here is from genome assembly GCA_003599505.1 of Nitrospiraceae bacterium. Classification (GTDB taxonomy): domain Bacteria; phylum Nitrospirota; class Thermodesulfovibrionia; order UBA6902; family UBA6902; genus SURF-23. Next base: position 76,684 of record QZKO01000018.1, read on the forward strand.
GGCGCTTGACAGCGACGTCGCGGAGAAAAGGTACCCCTGCAGGCGCAGTCCGTTGGGATTAACGATATTGCCGTCCTTGTCAAGGGCGAACTGTCCGGCCCTTGTGTAAAACGTCCCGTTCGCGTCGCTTACGATAAACAGGCCGTCTCCGCCGATAGCGAGGTCCAGGACACTTGTCGAATTCTCGAAAGTCCCCTGCGTAAAGGTCGGCTTCACGGAGCTTACCGCGACGCCTCTTCCTATCTGCGACGTGCCCAGACTCTGGCTGAGGATATCGCCGAAGTACGCCCTGCTGGCCTTGAAGCCGTGAGTGTTCATGTTGGCCACGTTGTCGCCGATGACGGAAAGTGCGGTACCGTTGGCGTTCATTCCGCTTACTGCCGTAAATAGTGAAGTTAACATTTGTACCTCCTCTTTATTGGATTGTCTCTATTTCACTGAGATAAACATTCCTGCCGCCGTTCAAGGTCAGATATGTGCTGCCGTCTTTGAAAACAATTCCGGTTACGGTGCCTGAAGAGCTCGTCAGGGCCGCGACAGAATTGTCTTTCGAATCCTTTGCCTGAATATCAAACGTATAGACGCCCTCCGGCATCTGGTTCCCTGAACTGTCTTTGCCGTCCCAGACAAAGATGTTGTCGCCCTGCGTCCGGGGCCCGGCCTCTTTTGTGGCTATAATTCTGCCGGACCCGTCATAAATCGAAATACTCACTGATGACGCGTCTCCGGACAGGTTGTAGCCTATATCCGCCGTTCCGTTTAAATATGCGGTGTCCCCTGAAACCTTTACGGTCCTGCCTATAAGATTTGCAATCGAAGAGTTCTGCATCGATTGCTGAAACGCGAGGACTTCATCCAGCGTGCTGCCTATATTGTTAAGCGTTTCAAGCGAGCTGAACTCAGTCAGTTGGGCCGTAAACTGCATGCTGTCCATGGGACTTAACGGGTCCTGATAGCTTAGTTGTTTAAGGAGGAGCTGCATGAATTCCTCCTTCCCGAGAGTCTGGCCGTTGACAGACTGTATCTGACTTGCGCTTGCGCTATTGGTTACACCTGATATTTCCATGGCTGCTCCTTTCCTTTGCCGATCATTCCTTGAGCAATATTTTAATCCCCTCGCCTATTGCCTATTGCCCCTCGCCTCTTGCCTTTCGCCTTTCGCCTTCTTTTATTGTATTCATGCAAATACGCTTACAAGACCGCTCGCTGCGCGCGTCTTCCCTTCCGCGTAGATAATTTCTTTTTCATTATTGTCATCTTTAGCGGCGGTAAATACTCCCTCTTCCTGCCCTTTGCGCTCTTTCAGGGCCACGGACATCCCCCCGACATGCATCCCCTCTTTTGAAAGAGAATCCACTATGTGCTGCATATTATTTTCAATAAACTCTCTCGTCATCTTCTCAGTGGTATTAATGTGGACGTTCAGCATCCCTTTTTCCATGCTGACATTAATGTCAAGCTTTCCGAGCGTGCCATGATCGACAGACACGCCCAGTCTGCTGTTGCCCTTTATGACATAGACGATATTATCCAGGACTTGTGTAAAGCCTGCCGGCCTTGCGGCAGACCCTGATACTATCCCTTCCCCTCCCCTGCTGTTTCCGGTCGCTATACCTGAATTCACCGGACCTGAGCTGTCGGATATTGTTTCCGCGTTCGCGCCCCTTGGGGAGGTGTTCTGAAAATTCCGCGCTGCGTCCATATTATTAATCTCTTTTGTTTTTCCGGGTATCAGGAGGTCTTGCGGATTTTTTATCAACCCCGCGGTTTCTTTTGTATTCTCGTTTGCAATGTCCCCATCATCATGAGTTGTCTGCTCACGATGCGCGTTTTTGTCAACAAGAAGTCCCCGCGCGGCCTTCACCAAATCCACCTGGCTTGCTTCAGTATTGTCCTCCGGGTTGTCATTGATATTTTGACCAAGAGCAGCAAGGAGATTATTGCTGTCGTTTGAGTTCCCCTTTACCGGCCTTCCGGCGTCGGAGGCGGACAACATAATTCCAAGTTTTAAACCATGTTCGGATGGAGTGCCTGGCTGGGGCAGGTTGTCTTTGCCTGTGGTTACCGGCAAATCAGGCCGGGGACCATTTTCATCAGCTCCCTGATAAGCGGTCAATATCTCATATAACAACGCCCCCGCCTTCAACCCGTTCTCACTGGAAGGCCCCGGTTTCACCAGGTTTTCTGAAGCGCCCAAAGTCCCTTCAGGTGTCGTCCCTTCAGATGTCCCACTGCCTTCACTCAGATCGGCCTGGAGATCCGGTGAGACATTCTTGTCAGCTCCCTGGAGAGCAGTAAATATCTCATGCAATAATGCCCCGGTTTTAAGCCCGTTCTCCGGCCCTTCCAATAATGCTCCTGTTGTCTTGCCGGATTCACACTCATTGATTAAAACGGTCTGTTGGCCTGACATATTAGTCAACGCAGCGGAGACCATACCTGACAATAGATCGCCCGCTATTGTTAATCCATTTCCGGACTGATCAGTTAAACCGGCGCCCGTTTCAGGATTCTCCGCAGCGCTGTTATTGCCGTTATTGTTTAATTCCTGATTGATCACGAGGCTGAATCCGGAGCCGCCTGATTGCGCTCCACCCTCAGGAGCTGCAACAGACGTGTTATTCACAGGCTGGGCTGTATTTATTTCCGGCATCGATGATGGCATCATTTCCATGCCTTTATGAAAAGCAATCCGCATGCCAGTTATTTACGGAGTGAAAAATGTTTGATTATTTAGCAGTTAATAAAAAGCGGACGGCTTGAGGGGATTTTTTTAAAGAAATTTTTTCACGACAGGGAAAGTTTTTCCGCTTGCAGAGCGAAAACTAAAAAAAAACGGCAAGGAAAAACATATTGCCTTACCGTTCTTTTTTATAACTTATTTTTAATGCAATAAATCAGTTGCCGCTATTTTTCTCATCCCGGTTATTTATCTCATCACCTAAATCTTTTGCATTTTCTAAATTAGCATTGGCAAGGATTGCATTTTTTATCTCTGTCATTGCGTTTCCAACAGTAGAACCCGTATTGTATCCGGGATTCAGGTATTGCAAAATCTGTATCTCACCGCTTGTAAGCAACGTCGATTCGGAAAGGCTTGATGCCACGTTTAAACACAACGCGGCATATTGCTGTATTGCCTTCTGCAGCATGGTCTTCTTGCCCTGCATCGAGAGGTAATAATTCAAATCATTTGCTGATGTGAAAACTCCACCGCTTTTTGTTACGGCAGTGTTTATAAAGGAAGTTCTTTCCTCATCATGAGTCTTCCAGAAACCCATGCTTCTTGCCCCGCTTGGAGCATCAACTGTGGGAGGGGTTCCGTCAATCAGTCCTGTGAATATGTCTGATGTGCTGTCTCCGTTTAAACTTCCAGTGACTAATAGAAGTATCATCTTCATACCAAGTGTGGCATTTGTACCTATCACGCTTTGGAGTTCATTAATATACTGTGAAGGATGCGCGACATCCGTATTCAAGACAACATTTGTCAGATTTAAGGTTCCCGGGTTATTAATATCGAGAGTTGGGTTCAGATACCACTTCAGTCCGTCGGTTACAAACACTATATCGGACAAGGTGGCAGAGAAATAATTAAATGGTCCGTCAGTTGATGATGTGTCGGTTATCGTCAGGACCGCGTCGGTAAATGTTGAACCACTTTGCCTTGTAGCGCCGCTGATGATAACAGATTTGCCGATTATACTTTCATTGGCGCCATTTTCAGTAATATGTGTTCCATTAAGGTAATTTACCTGGGAAATTACTGCATTATCAAGGCTCAATGAACCGGCGGTGTCAGTAGTTGCCGTGGTCTTGGCATTCCCTGAAAAATTTGCTGTCGGCAATCCGATAGTCGACCATGAATTCCCTGCGCCTATGATCATAAAAAGCAATAAAGCCACTACAATCATCAAAAGTCTCTTCATTTCCATAGTCCTCCTCTTTTATATTGAAAATTTAAAAACTCGCAAGCGCGCATTCATGTCCCCGTGTCATGTACCGGAGCGCTATTCCGGATTAATATATTTTCTCTTCCAGAAACGTCTTATCGCCAAAGTCGCTCCGCCTGCAATAAAGAGAACTGAGCTTAGCGGCTCCGGTGTAACAGCCATCTTACCCTGAATAGACCCGGTTGCGTCGTTTGTAAACGCATACCCTCCGCCATTGGTGCCGGAATAAAAGGAAAAATCCATGCCGAGATTTAAATAACCGCGAGACTGGTAACTCGCCTGTAATTCCTGTATGTATTGGGAGCCGTTATCATAAAACGTTATATTGGTGAGAGTTGCTATGGTATTATCCCAAAGAGGGTTTAATTGTGTCCCGAACAAACCGTCTGTGATGATAAAATTTTCAAGCTGCGCGGTAAGATATGTTGTCCCGCCGTTAGCTATTGTAAAAAGGACAGAACCGGTTCCTCCTGAAGAGCTTCCGAATTGTAAATTATTCGGGTAACTACTGTTATAAAGAGTGTTGATTGAAATCACCGCCCCTGTAACAGGATCAACCCCTTCTCCAAAATAACTCCCGTCCATATAATTTCCACCGGTTATATTCCAACCTGAAAAAACCAGTGAGTAATAAGGTTTCTGAGAGGGACCGCCGCCGCTTCCATCCAAATATGTAAATGAAGCGGTGTAATCCAGATAAGGCAGATAGGGATATTCTGCGAACGCATTGTTTGACAACAGTAAAATACCTGCTATCAAAACAAGCGGGAACAGAAAAATTTTCTTTATTGATATTTTCATCTCTTACCCCCTTTAAAAGACAGTTGATTATCTATCTAAGCCTAATGGTTGTATATATAAGGAAAGATTATAGATTAATTAAACCGTAATAAAAAATTTATGTCAAGGATTTTTAAAGTTCCTTATAGGGGGTATAAATATTTCAAATTTGCCTTATCGCGCAAATAGTTAGCGAATTTTTCAGGAAGAACTCAACAACTCCCCTTGCACAACCCGATCAGCGATAAATCAGGATAGGTATTTCTGCCTATTGATGATGAATTATTTTGTGATAACTTTTTATTAAGGCAAAAGGCTAACGGCAAAGGGCTAAAGGTAAAGAAAGACCGAGATCGGATATATGAAAGAAATTAAAAGGCGGGACTTTCTTAAACTTGCGGGGGCGACTCTCGTCCTTGCGGCATGCAGCAGAGGCGGCGGTGGATCAACGGAAGACCAGTCCGGAGACCAGTCCCCGACAGGACAGCCCGGCGCGGTTTCCTTTAACTTCAGGATTACCGAGGCCCTTGTCGAAATGATCGACGGGACCCTTGTCTACTCATGGGTCTTTGAAGACACGGCGTCAGGACAACCGGTACTCCCTGGCCCGGTCATACAGGCTGAAGAAGGAGAATTAATTTCCCTGACTATTGAAAACGGCCTCCGCGAAAACCACAGTTTCCTGGTCCCTTCAGCTCCGGGTTCGCCGGACGTAGTGGACTTCGGCATGATAGCCCCTGGTGAAAAAGTTACGAAAAGCTTTACCGCGCCTTCCGCCGGCACATATCTTTACTTCGATCCCCTGAACGCCCCGGTAAACCGCGTTCTTGGTCTTCACGGCGCTATGGTGGTACTTCCGAAGACAGGCAATACCCCTTACAGCGTCCCTACCCCGGCGGTCCAGCAATTGTTCAACGATCTTGGGACCACGGACCATTTCCCGAAACATGCCCTGTCACCCGCGGGCTGGCAGCGTGACCGCTTCAGGATATGGCTGATGAGCCAGGTGGACCCGGCATTCAATGCCCTGGCGCAAAGCGGGGTCATTATCAATCCCGCTGACATGAGAGATAACTTCCTCCCCCGTTATTTCACCATCAACGGCAAATCAGGGGCCTTTTCGTCGCATGACCACAGCGTTGTTTTAAGCGGACGGATCGGTCAGCCGATGCTGGTGCGCATACTGAACGCCGGCCTCTTTACACATTCCAATCATCTCCACGCCAATCATTTTTATGTAACTTCGGTAAACAACGTTGTACGTGAAAACGTTTTCAACATAGACTCTTTTACAATATCGCCGCTGGACCGTGTGGACTGGCTCGTGCCTTATATCAGGCCCCCGGACATCGCCGGAGACCCGGATACCCCTCTGCGCGAACTTATACCCAATGAACTGGCGCTTGTGATAGGCGGAGATATCGGCGTGCCGCAGTCTCCCCTCGTATTTCCCATGCACTGCCATGTCGAGCAGTCCCAGACTGCTGCCGGAGGCAATTACCCTCAGGGCACGGTTACACATTTTGAATTTTTAGGCGACATCGACGGCGTGGATTTCCCGAATGCAGGAGGATAATGAACTTGAAAGGAGAACAAAATGGCTTTACCGGTAATTCCCCGCGGTGAGATGCCGCCTGATGAAACTCTCGCTTTCCATAAGCATGTCTGCCCTCCGGACTTCGGAGGTCCCAACCCTGATCCTCTCAATCCGGACTTAATACTCAGTAGAAACCTGCTCATCAGCATAGACCTTCTGCTGCCTGAAAACGCCAGAGTACCGATGTGGATAATCGAGGACCCTGATGACCCGGTAAACGGCAGGGTCTTCCCGTCCAAGACCATCCGCATCCCCAGGGGGGCCCTCGTTAACGCCTTGGTCGGTTGTGAGGGCGGCACCCACACCATCCATTGGCACGGGATTGAGCCGACCCCAATGAATGACGGGGTAGGCAAGCATTCCTTTGAAGTTGACGGCAATTTTGTTTATCAGTTTCAGCCCCGTGAGGCAGGCACTTATTTTTATCACTGCCACAAGAACACAGTCCTTCACTTCGAGATGGGGCTTTACGGACTCCTGATAATCGACCCGGATGTGCCCGGCGCGCCTTTCACCGACGGAGGCCCGGGTTTTTGCGCGGCCTTCAGTCCTGCAACAAACCACGTTATCCCCTATGACGTGGAGGCCTTCTGGGTTGCCGACGAGATTGACTCCAGGTGGCACACCCTGGGGCACGACGACTTTATGCAGGAGTGCGATCCCGAAAACCCGGTCGATCCGGCCAACTTTACACAGGACGGCTTCCTGAACGATTTCAGGCCTGATATCTTTGTCGTCACAGGCATACCCCGGAGGGTCAACAACCCCTCACCCTTCAGCGCTGCCGACGATCCGCTTTTCGGGCCCCTCGTGGCGCCTGCACTGCAGGCCGGGCAAACCCTGCTTGCGCGTATCCTTAACGCGGGCTACACCATACAGCAATTCACCCTCGGCATAGACGCGGAAGTCATCGCTATGGACGGACACGCGTTAGGGGTCCCTCCATTCCAGCAGTACTCAAGTCCCTTCCGGCTTCCTGCCGGGACGCCTTTTCGTCTCACCACGGCAATGCGTCATGACCTTATAATAACGCCGGCTTCTCCCGGGATATTTCCTGTCACTATAGAGTATTTTCACTCGGTCAGCGGAAGGAGACTTTTCACAGCCCGGACAGCCATAACGGTAATCTGACAACAAGCGTCCCTTTGAATATACAGACCGGCTCAATGATATTTGGCTGCTATAAATTTGTCCGATCCGAGATATTCCACCGCCTTGTTGATATCCTTCCCTCTGCCGACAAGTAAAAGGACGTCCCCTGATTGCAGGGCAAGGTCAGGCGAAGGGTTCTGATGAATCCTGTCGCCGCGCTGGACCGCCATTATTGTAACTCCTGTCTCTGCGCGCAGATTCAGGTCTTTTATTGTATGCCCGTTAACTCCTGAAGAACCTTTAATAAGATAGGTATCGGTATCCATGTCCTTTAGAAATTCATATCTTTCAGCAAGAGGTATCCGGGGGAGCCCGACGGTCCTTAAGACATTGTAACTGTTCTTTCTGATACTCTGAGTGTAATCCGCGACTACGTTCCTCGGGACATTATAATAATGAAGCACCCTTGAGAATATTTCTACTGAAGTCTCAAACTCCTCGGGGATTACCTCATTAGCTCCGAGCGCAATCAGATCTTCCACCTCGGCAAGGTACCTGGTCCTGACAATAATGTAGATATCGGGGTTTTCATGCCTTGCGATGGAGACTATCATCCTTGCAGAGGCAGGATCGGATATCGCTATAACAAGCATTCTCGCGGTCCTGATATTCATTTTATGGAGTATCTCCTTGCTCGTGCCGTCTCCGTAATATATCGGCTCCCCTTTTTTCTTCATCTTCCTCACCGTGTCGCTGTTCATCTCGAGCACCGCGTAGGAGATGCGGGCCTCTTTCAAAACCTTCGCGAGGTTCCTGCCGTTGAGCCCGAACCCGATAATAATGACATGCTTCTGTCTTTTTCCCGGACGCCCTTCCGGTTCGGTGACTTTCCTGATCCTGTCGATCCTCTGCATTACCTGTCTCGACACCATCCACCCGGATATTAAAGGCGCCGCCTTAACGATAAACGGCGTTACAATCATTGTCAGGATGGAAGATGAGAGGAATACCTGATAGAAATCCCCTGTCACAATGCCGGCTGCTTTCCCGGCTATAACAAGCACGAAAGAGAATTCCCCGATCTGGGAAAGTCCGATGCCCGTATAAATAGAAGCTCTTAAAGGCGCGCCTATTAAAAGGGGGGAAAGCGTTCCGGTAAATATCTTGATCCCGAATATCAGGATAACGGCTGTCACAATTAACGGGAAATTGCCGCTTATATACCCTGTATCCATAAGCATCCCGACCGATACGAAAAACAGGCCGATAAAGCTGTCCTTGAAAGGCAGCAGGTCCGACATCGCCTGGTGGGCGTACTCTGATTCGGATATTATCAGGCCCGCCAGGAATGCGCCGAGCGCGAGGGAAAGGCCGAACTTCGAAGTCAGCAGGGCTATACCGAAACAGAGGAGGATGATGGTCGTTATAAATAATTCCCTGCTCCTGGTCCGCACGATCTGATGCAGCAGGCCCGGCACAAACCAGCTCGCGCTGACAAGCACGACCGCGATAATCAGGGCCGCGTTGCCGATCTTCACCAGCACACTCATTATGTTGATCCCTTCGCCTGATAAAGCGGGGGTAAGGAGCATCAGCGGGACCACGCAGATATCCTGGAAAATCAGTATGCCGAGCATCATGCGCCCGTGAGGCGAATCCGTCTCGCCCTTTTCAGCAAGCAGTTTCAGCACGATCGCGGTGCTGCTCAGCGCTATGAGAAAGCCGATAAAGACGGATTTATTGATGTCACGCGTTACATAAAAAGAAGCGGCTGCCGCAAGCGTTATCGTCAGCAGCACCTGCAGTCCGCCGCCTACCAGCACGGCCTTCCTCATTTTTGTAAGCTTCGCGATCGAGAACTCTATGCCGATTGTAAAAAGGAGGAGGATGACTCCTACCTCAGCGAGCATCTCTACAGAGTGCGTGTCTTTGACTATGCCGATGCCGTAAGGGCCGATAATCACCCCCGCGACAAGAAATCCTACGACTGAGGGTATTTTCATCCTGTTGAATAAAAACACCACCATAGCGGACGCCCCGAAAATGATTACCAGAGATTTTAAAAATTCCGATTCCATGTTTTCCGCATAGTATAAATTATGCGTGGCTCAAGCGCAAATCTGCATTCACCTCAAGACAGGCGAAGGGCAAATGGCGAAAGTCCCAAGGTTTTAAGATGGGGGGCAAGCGCGGGTTATATACAGCACCCTCTTATGGTGTCTTCCAGCGCGGAAAGAGAGGCTTTTATCTTTATGGGCTTGGCGGAAATCTTTAAGGCGTTGTCGGGGTCTTTCAGTCCATGCCCTGTGAGGGTGCAGACGATGGTGTCTCCTTTTCTGAAATAGTCCTGCTTCGATAATTTTATTACGCCTGCCAGAGACGCCGCGGAAGCGGGCTCGCAGAAGATCCCTTCTCTTGACGCGATAAATTTATACGCCTCTAAAATTTCATCGTCGGTTACGGAGTCGATTCTCCCTCCGGATTCGTCCCTCGCCGCCTCCGCGCTCTTCCAGCTTGCGGGGTTGCCTATCCTGATGGCCGTGGCGACCGTCTCCGGCTTTGTCACGGGATGCCCCAGCACAATCGGCGCCGCGCCTGCGGCCTGAAACCCTATCATCTTCGGCAGGGAGCTGATCTTCCCCGCTGAACGGTATTCTTTGTAGCCCTTCCAGTAGGCGGTTATGTTCCCGGCGTTGCCCACCGGAAGCGCATGATAAACCGGCGGCTTCCCCAGATGGTCACAGACCTCAAAAGCCGCTGTCTTCTGTCCTTCTATTCTGAAGGGGTTCAGGGAATTCACGAGCACGATAGGGTATTTTGCGACAATCTCCTTGACCATCCTGAGGGCGTCGTCAAAATTCCCGTCAATCTGTATTACCATCGCGCCGTGTATCATGGCCTGGGCCAGTTTTCCCATGGCTATCTTTCCTTCAGGGATAATTACTATGCAGGATATGCCGGCCCGCGCGGAATACGCGGAAGCGGAAGCTGATGTATTGCCGGTCGACGCGCAGATGACCGCCCTTGCCTTCTCCTCCGCGGCCTTTGAGATCGCGAGCGTCATCCCCCGGTCTTTGAAAGAGCCGGTGGGGTTCGTTCCCTCAAATTTAAAATATATGCTTATCTCTTCCTTTATGATTTCCTGAATATGGGAAGCGGCCAGCAGAGGGGTGTTCCCTTCATTAAGAGTAATGACGGGCGTTTTTTCACTTACGGGGAGAAACCCGCCGTATCTGTTGATCAATCCATGCCAGGGCCGCGTCATTATTCTATTATGTCGCCTTCCACGAGCTCCACGTTAACACCCTGCTGCCTGAGAGACTCAATGCCCTTGTTAATGCTTTCCTGGGGACCTTCCAGCTCAAGGATCATCTCGCCGGCGGTTTCAGTCACGCGCGCCCTTCTTATATTCGGCATGATGTCGTATTTCTTCGCCATGGCGAATATGACAGGCTCCCTTATGAGATGCTGCGGAAACGTCAGTTTTACTCTCGTCTTCATTATGCTCCCCTTTTTAAATCAGCTTTAAGCTATTAGCAATCAACAGTCAGTTGCTTACGGCAGACCGCTAAATGCTGATCGCTGTAATAATGCCTCCTGCAATCGCAGGGACTATGGAAACTTCGTCACCGTCTTTGACCACGGTCTCCTCGTTTTTAAGGAACCTCACATCTTCTTCATTCACATACACATTCACAAACCTTCTCAGTTTTCCGGCCTCGGATATCCTTTCACCCAGCCCGGGATACTTGCTGTCGAGTGTGTTGATCAGCGATATGACCGTGCCCGGGTCGCCTTCGACCTCGTCCTTCCCTTTTGTCAGTCTCTGAAGGGGGACAGGTATTTTTACCTTTACCGCCATTCTGTATTCCTCCTTATAACTTTATCTGTATAATCTTCTTATCATCTACGTAATCAGAAGTTTTATTTCTCATTTATCTTCTTCAGCGCTTCTTCAAAAGACTTCATGTTGGGCTGAATATAATGAGGCTCGCCCGTGTGTCCCATGATGGCTTCCTTTGTCTTGAGACCGTTTCCGGTGATGCAGAGGACCGTTAAATCGTCTTCCTTAATGTAGCCTCCCTTTATCAGCTTAATCGCGGAGGCCAGGGTGACTCCCCCCGCTGTCTCGGCAAATATTCCTTCTGTTCTTGCAAGGAGCTTTATCGCGTCGATAATCTCCTGGTCCGGGACATCTTCCCCGAATCCGCCGCTCTCCCTTACGACATTCGTAGCGTAATAACCGTCCGCCGGGTTCCCGATCGCGAGTGATTTGGCGATTGTATCGGGCTTCACCGGTTTTATGACGTCAACGCCCGATTTTATGGCGGTGACGATCGGCGCGCAGCCCGTCGCCTGCGCGGAAAATACCTTTGTGCGCAATTCGTCAATCAGCCCGATCTGCTTCATTTCCTTGAAACTCTTCCATATCTTGGTCAGCAAAGAACCGCTCGCGGAAGGGACAACCACCGCGTCAGGCGCCTTCCAGCCAAGCTGTTCAAGTATCTCGTAACCCTGTGTCTTTGAACCTTCCGCGTAAAAAGGCCTGATATTTATGTTTACAAACGCCCAGCGGTATTTATTTGCCACTTCACTGCACAGCCTGTTGACATCGTCATAATTACCGTCAACAGCGATCAGGTTAGGCTCATACACAAGTGACGCGACTATCTTGCTGCGTTCAAGGGTCGCTGGGATGAAAATAAATCTCTTGAAGCCGTCTGCCGCGCCGTGGGCCGATACCGAATGCGCCAGGTTGCCGGTAGACGCGCATGCCACCGTATCGAACCCGAATTCCCTGGCCTTGGAAAGCGCGACAGCCACCACGCGGTCCTTGAATGAAAGGGTCGGATGGGTGACCGTGTCGTCTTTTATATAAAGTTCTTTTACCCCGATAATCTTTGCGAGCTTATTCGCCTTTACGAGAGGCGTGAATCCTGAATTGAGACCGCTCGCGGGCTCTCCGTCAATCGGCAGCAGTTCTATGTATCGCCACAAATTCTGCGGCCTCGACAGAATTTTCTCTCTTGTCAGAACTTTCTTTATTCCGTCATAATCGTAAACTACTTCAAGAGGACCAAAGCAGAATTCGCAAACATAAACAGGGTCAACGGCGTATTCCCTTCCGCATTCCCTGCATTTCAGTCCTTTAACATACCCCATTTTGAGTCCTCCGTAAAAAAGCTGACAGCTTTAAGCTATAAGCGTTAAGCCAGGCTCACTGAAAAAATTATTTAATCTTATCACATTCCGATACAAGGATGCTCTGAAAAAATTAATATCCTTTTGCTGAAAGCCGACAGTTCATAGCTGTTCAGCTATATCGAGCAGTACTGCTCCGGTATATCCGACAGCTCCTTGATTTTCGGATTTTTACCGCACATCGGGCAATCGGTATTTTTCGGAATTTTTACCTTTCTGAAGTTTACGCCGAGTGCGTCATATATCAGTAATTCACCCTTTAAAGGCTTGCCTTTGCCCAAGATCAGCTTGAGGACCTCGGTTGCCTGAAGCGCGCCGATTACCCCGGGCAGGACCCCTAACACACCGGCCTCCTGGCATGACGGAACAAGGCCCGCCGGCGGCGGCTCTTCAAAGAGACAGCGGTAACACGGGCCGTCTCCCGGCATTATGGTCGTAACCTGTCCCTCAAACCGGAGAATGGCCCCGCTTACCAGGGGTTTTTTCAGCATGACACAAGCGTCGTTGATAAGATACCGCGTAGGAAAATTATCGGTCCCGTCCACGACGATATCATAGTCTTTTATCAGACCGATAATATTCTTGCTGTTGATCCTCTCCTTCACGGCGATGACATTGACGTCCGGATTCAGCGATTCGAATGTCTGCTTTGCCGAGTCGGCCTTGTTTACGCCGAGCGTCTTTACGCTGTGCGCTATCTGTCTCTGCAGGTTGCTCAGCTCCACCACGTCATTGTCCACAAGCGCAAGGGTCCCTATGCCCGCTGCGGCAAGATAATACCCGACAGGACAGCCGAGCCCTCCCGCGCCTACTATAAGGACCCTGGCATCCGATATCTTCTGCTGACCCTTGCCCCCGACTTCAGGGAGGATTATATGCCTGCTGTACCTTTTCAGTTGTTCTTCTGTAAATTCCATCAGTCCTCAACCTCTTTTCTTACCCGGACAATCCATTCCTTCGGGCTTATTTTATCGACCTTCAGGACCGAATGCCCGTAATTCAGCATCGCCTTTGGTATACTGCCGGCCGCCTCCGGATAGTCCAGTATGATTTCGAGGATTTGTCCTACCTCGATATCTTCAACGGCAAGCTTGGATTTTACCAGAGTATAAGGGCAAACTTCACCCCTGATATCCAGATATTTATCAGCCTTTATGTCTTCCATCCTGATTGTTTCCTCCTTCGACCCTCAGATAAACGGTCTTCCCCGAAACAGCCGGGAGTCCGTTTATTTCCTTCAACGCCCGCATCATATCTCTTTCTCTTGCTTCATGCGTCATCATGACAACAGGCACCGCTTTCTCCAGCTTCCTCCCCTTCTGGATCATGGACTTTATACTGATATTATGATTTCCCAGTATCCCGGATATTCGTGATAAAACCCCGGGTTTGTCAAACGCTGAAAACCGCAGATAATAACAGGTTTGCACATCTTCCATTTTCTTTATCCTGTATTTTGTATCCTGTATTAAACCTGTCTGTGTTCTGTATTCCGTGTTCTGTGTTGCGATTATATTTTTTGCAATATCCGCGATGTCGCCGACGACCGCGCTTCCAGTAGGCATCTCTCCGGCGCCCCTGCCGTAATAAAGGTGGGAGCCTATGGCGTCGCCTTCAATATAAACCGCGTTAAAAACTCCGTTCACGCTCGCGATAAGGTAATCCTTCGGCAGCATGGTGGGATGCACCCGCACTTCGACAGTGTCTCCCTCCTGCTTTGCGACCGCCAGCAGCTTTATCTTGTATCCGAACTCCGACGCGAACTGTATATCCAGGGGCGTTATCTTCGTTATGCCTTCAGTGTAAATCTTTTTGAAAGAGAACGGTATGCCGAATGAAAGCGACGCGAGGATCGTAAGCTTATGCGCGGAATCAATGCCCTCTATGTCAAAAGTAGGGTCCGCTTCCGCGTACCCGAGCGCCTGGGCCTCCCTGAGGGCTGTCGTGAAATCAAGTCCCTCTTCCGTCATTTTTGTCAGTATATAGTTTGACGTCCCGTTTATAATTCCATATATGCTCTGAATCCTGTTGCCTATGAGCGATTCTCTCACAACCTTAATAATAGGTATACTGCCCGCGACAGAAGCCTCAAATCCGATGTCCACCCTGCTTTTCCGCGCGGCCCTGAATATTTCATGTCCTTCAGTGGCAAGCAATGCCTTGTTCGCGGTCACGACGTGCTTTCCATTCCTTATCGCCTGAAGAATGAATTCCTTCGCGGGATGAATTCCCCCCATAAGCTCGACGACAATATCGATCTCCGGATCATTCAGGACCCTTTGAGCATCATTTATAAGAATGCCGGGAGGAAGCTTAATGCCCCGGTCCCGTTCCGTATCGAGATCGGCGATATTCTTTAGGGTAAGCGGAAACCCAAGCCTGCTCTCAAGTTCCCCCCTTTTCTTTAAAAGTATCCTGGCCGTTCCGGCCCCAACCGTCCCGAAACCTATTATGCCGATGTTAACAGAAGTCTTTTTCAATGTATTTATCCTTTGTTCAGCGCCTTCTTGATGCCGCGTGTCGCCTGCCGTATCCTGTGCTCGTTTTCAACGAGCGCGAAGCGGACAAATCCTTCTCCGGCAGGGCCGAACCCGATGCCGGGTGAGACCGCGACGCCCGCTTCTTTTATAAGGTATTTCGCGAATTCAAGCGATTCCATTTTTCTGAACGGTTCCGGAATCCGGGCCCAGACAAACATAGTCGCTTTGGGAGGTTCCACAACCCATCCGGCGCTCCTGAGTCCCTTTATCAACACATTCCTCCTGCATTGATAGGTCCTTGCGATCTCCTGGACGCAATCCTGCGGCCCTCTAAGGGCTATAATGCTCGCGATCTGGATCGGCTGAAACATGCCGTAATCAAGATAACTCTTTATCTTGGTAAGGGCGCCGACTATTTCACTGTTGCCCACGCAGAAACCTACCCTCCAGCCGGCCATTGAATAACTTTTTGTCAGAGAGAAAAATTCCACGCCCACGTCTTTGGCCCCTTTTACCTGGAGAAAGCTCGGGGGTTTATATCCGTCGAAGGCGAGATCGGCATATGCAAAGTCATGCAGGACTATGATGCCGTTCTCTTTTGCAAAGTCCACCACCCTCTGGAAGAAGCCGAGGTCGGTGCAGGCGGTGGTCGGGTTATGCGGAAAGTTGATCAGTAATATTTTGGGTCTCGGCCATGCCGTCCTGAAGACGTCTTCCATGCCCTTGAAAAAGTCCGTATCCTTGTCTATCGGGATACTCCGCACATCGCCGCCCGCTAAAATGAAACTGTAGGGATGAATAGGGTATGCCGGGGCGGGAGTCAGCACGAGGTCTCCCGGCTCGATCATCGCGTACGCGAGATGAGACAGTCCCTCTTTCGATCCGATGGTAACAACCGCCTCCGTCTCGTGGTCAAGCTCGACGTCGAACCGCCTCTTGTACCATTCGCATATCGCGAGCCGTAACTGCGTTATCCCTTTGGAAGCCGAGTACCTGTGGTTTTTCGGGTTCTGCGCCGCCTCGATCAATTTATCGATAATATGCTGGGGAGTCGGCATATCAGGATTCCCCATGCCGAGGTCGATGATGTCTTCACCTTTTCTCCTCGCGTCCATCTTTAGCTGGTTGACTATCGCGAAGACATAAGGCGGCAGCCGTTTTATTCTCTTGAATTCGTACATAATACCTCGCTGAAATTCAAAAATCAGGGTCAAATGTCAAAATTATCGTACAATGAATAATATAATATAATTTCCTTAATTTTGCATTTTTCATTTAGCATTTTTAATTGCCCGGAACATTTCCCCCGCGTCCATCGAGCTCCTTGTCAGCGGCGAGGAGGCGACGGCGGCAAATCCCATCTCAAGCCCTTTTATCCGGTATTCTTCAAAAACTTCCGGCCTGACATATTCAAAAACAGGGATGTTGGTCTTCCCCGGCCTGAGATACTGACCTATGGTCAAAAAATCACATCCGGCGTCCCTCAGGTCCTTCATGACCGATAAGATTTCCGTCTCGCTTTCACCAAGGCCGAGCATAAGCCCTGATTTCGTCCTGATCTCCGGACGCAGCCTTTTTGCATTCGTCAATACATTTACGGACGTCCGGTAATCAGCCTGGGACCTTACTGCCGGATACAGACGGGGTACGGTTTCCACATTGTGGTTGAATACGTCAGGGCGGGCATCGAGCACTTTTTTTAAAGATTCAGCATCCCCTTTAAAATCAGGCGTAAGCACCTCGATCCTTATTGAAGGTCCTTTTCCTCTCACTGCCTGTATTGTTTCCGCGAACTGTCCGGCACCGCCGTCAGGCAGGTCGTCCCTTGTCACGGAAGTGATGACAGCGTATTTCAATCCTAAAGCCGCCGCGGCCGCCGCCACCCTTTCAGGTTCACGGGGATCGGGCGGCAAAGGTTTTGAAGACTCAACGGCGCAGAAAGAGCAGTTTCTGGTGCATCTGTCCCCGAGTATCATAAAGGTCGCCGTGCTGTCTGAAAAACATTTCCCCTGATTGGGGCACCTTGCTTCTTCACAGACGGTGGATACCCCGTGATGCCTGAGTATCTTTTTTGTCGCGTGAGCGCCGGCAGATTTTACCTTTATCCATTCGGGATGCCGCATAATATTCTTAAATTCGAAACACGAATATCGAAATCCGAAACAAAATCAGGTTCCGGATGCTCGAATTTCGGATTTTGAGATTCGAATTTTAAACTTTGATCTTGCTACTTTCCATTCTTCTGATATAATTGTGATTATTATACCCGTTGTTTATCTTGAGTTGCCAACTTCAAAATAAATTATGAAAGTCCTGATTATCAGTGTCAACAGGAACCAGTTCCCCTCGCCGGTCATCCCTCTGGGAGCGTGCATGGTGGCTGAAGCCGCCCAAAAGGCGGGGCATGATGTAAACCTGCTGGACCTGATGTTTGAGAAAGACCCTCTTAAGGCGATTCATCGTGAACTGTCGGACCTCCGTCCTGATGTTATCGGCCTTTCAGTAAGGAACATAGATAACAACGATATGCATTCCCCGGCTTTTTTCCTCTGTGAACTTGTTTCTTTTACAGATGCAATCCGCAGTATATCAAAGGCCCCTGTTATATTGGGCGGGGCCGCTGTTTCGGTAATGCCTGAGGAAATATTGCGCTATACGGGGGCCAAAGCGGCTGTACTCGGCGACGGTGAGACCGTATTCCCCGCGCTTCTCGATAAACTTTCACAAGGTAAACGTCCCCTGGAAATTTCCGGAACTGCATGGATCGATAACGGGGTATTTTATTCCAGGCCGTGTTCTTCACCGGAAAATATCTTCTTGTGCAAAGCTCCCGGTTATTCCCGGTGGCTTGATATAAAAGCTTACCTCAGGAGACTGGCCGCCATACCGGTACAGACAAAGCTCGGCTGCCGTTTCAACTGCGTATACTGCACCTACCGCAAGATAGAAGGCGGCGCGTACCGCCTCAGCGACCCGGATGAAGTCGTTGACACTGTTTCCGCGCTGACTTCCGGCGGGCTCCGCCATATAGAGTTTGTCGATAACGTATTCAATTCGCCTTACGACCACGCTTTGTCTATAAGTGATAAACTTGCAGAAGCGGGATGCGGGGCGTCGCTGATGAGTCTGGAGCTGAACCCTCTGTTTATCGACGATGAGCTGATCGCGACTATGGAGAAGGCGGGCTTCTCCGGAATAGGAATTACAGTGGAGAGCGCTTCCGACAAGGTATTGGAAGGACTCAGGAAAGGATTTACCACGGAGCACGTTTATAAAGCCGCTGAAGTCATCCGGCGGCATAACATCCCCTGTGTCTGGATATTCATGCTGGGCGGTCCCAACGAAACAGAGGACACGGTCAAAGAAACTTTGCGTTTCGCTGAAAAATCCATCCGTCCCCGCGATGCCGCCTTTTTCAGCGCCGGCATCCGCATTTACCCGGGGACCGGGCTTGAAGCAATCGCGAGAGAACAGCGGCTCCTGTCGTTTTCTCCGGATGAAATGCTCGCGCCTGTATTCTATGTCTCGCCTGAGGTAGAATACGGCTGGATGCATAAGAGGTTAAGAGATTCAATGAAAAGACATATGAACTTTATTGATTCAGGCTCTATAAGTTTCCCGGTCCTCCCGGCCCTGCACCGCTTTGGTTACAAACTGGGATTGAGGCCCCCTCTCTGGAAACATACCCGTTTTATCCGCCGGGCCCTCAGGACCGTGGGAATGGACGCGTAATGGAGCCGGGCCGTGTAAACCCTCACATAGCGTCAATCGCTGTAGCGACCCCCCCTTTTGTTCTTGATCAGGCCCGCTCGCTGGAACACCTCCTGAGACACTACGGCGATAAACTGAAACCGAGGAGTGTGTCCCTGATGCGCAAGATATTTGCGAATCCCGGCATAAAGAAAAGGTACTTCGCGATTGACGATGTAGACGCCTTTCTCAGCGAAGACCCTGACGGCCGCATAGCGCGCTTCAGCAGATGGTCGGTCAATTTATCGGAAAAGGCCGTCCTTGAAGCCCTTTCAGACGCGGGCCTGACGATAAATTCAATATCCGGGCTGGTCGTCAATACCTGCACCGGTTATATCTGTCCCGGCATCTCAACCTATCTTATAGAAAAATTGGGGCTGAGGCGCGACATAAAAGTATACGACCTGGTCGGCAGCGGGTGCGGCGGGGCGGTCCCGAACCTTGAAGTGGCAAGATCGCTGATGACCAATGCTTCCGAAGACGTAATCGTCAGCGTCTCCGTTGAAATATGCAGCGCCACGTTCCAGATGGGAGATGATTTAAGCCTGCTCATTTCCAACGCCCTTTTCGGAGACGGGGCCGCTGCAGCGGTGCTCCGGGGCCGTCCCGGGGGACTTGAGCTCATCGAGTCTTCCAGTTGCTACGTTCCCGAAGACCGCGACGCCATACGGTACGTTCACAAAAACGGCCACCTCCATAACCAGCTTTCGACAAACCTCGACGAGCTTGTAAGAAAAGCCGTATCGCAGGTTACGGCGAAGCTGCTCGGACCGAGGTCCTTACGCGTTGAAGATATAAAACACTGGGCGCTCCACACAGGGGGTGAAAAGATAATCAACTCCATCAGAGACGAGATCGGTCTTTCCGAAACACAATTGCGGGCAACACGCAAGGTCCTCTCCGGGTATGGGAACATGTCCTCTCCTACGGTCTGGTTTGTTCTGAAAGAGATATTGAAAGAGGGTATGAAAGAAGGAGACTGGTGTATTATGGCGGCCTTCGGCGCCGGTCTCTCAGCGCACGCCTTCCTCCTCAGGAAGACTTAATACAGCTCCGGGCCAGTCCATCTCCATAACACGGTTGCGCCCTTCTCTTTTCGCGCGGTAAAGGGCTTCATCCGCTTTTTTAAACATCATATACGCGGACTCCATTTCCTTCCGGAACTCCGCGACCCCGAGGCTGATTGTTACCTTTATAATCTTGCCGTCATAATTGTTCTCCTGCTGCTCGATGGCCACCCTGAACCTCTCCGCGACTTTTAACGCATCATGCATCTTTGTCTCCGGAAGCAGGCAGCAGAATTCTTCTCCTCCGTACCGGACCATGAAATCCACGTTCCTGATCAGCGATGAAGTCCGGGAGCTGAGTGATTTCAATATAAAGTCGCCGCACTGATGACCGTATGTGTCGTTTATGCTCTTGAAATGGTCTATATCGAGCATGACGACGCTGAAAACCCCGCCGTACCTCTTATGCCTGTTGAATTCTTCATTGAGCTTCTCGTCCAGAAACCTCCTGTTATAAATGCCGGTGAGCCCGTCTTTCAGGTTCATCTCCATGAGCTTCTGCTCGTATGTCGCGACCTCTGTCATGTCCTGGACGTAAATAAACAAATGGTTTATTTCGTTGTCCCCGTCGCGCAGCGGCCCCATCGCGCAGCTCTGCTGCATATGCTCAAACCTGGTGTCGGCGTATCCGGTTGTTTTAAAGGGGAACAGATGATGATGGAGCTTCTGCGAAAAAAAACAGAAGTTCCCGAAAGCAAAGACCGATTTGCAGCTCCTTATGAATTTCGGGTTGTTCAGATGAGAGAAGCGATCAAAAATGGAATTGCCTTTGATTTCATCGTAAGCGATGCCGCTGTGGATTTCCATCCACCGGTTCCATGCCCGCACCCTGAAATCCCTGTCGAGGATGACTATGCCGAGGTTGATCGCGTCAAATATCTGCTGGAGCATCATTCATACTGCGCGATAAATAAACGCAGGGCCTCCTTGAGCCATTGGATGGAATCATGACTGGTCACCAGGAATAAAAAGCCGCTTACGTCGCCTTCGGTAAAAGTAAAATCGGTCTTCAAAACTATCGCGGTCCGGTCCGGATTAAAATGGTTCCCGGAAAACGCGTCCTGATAATATCTTTCCAGTATGATAAGAGGAGGGTTATACGTGACTACATCTTTCAGGAGTTCGGCCAGCTTTCCGACGCATGCCCCTATAAGGATGTTGCCGACCTCCATGAGCGTTTCCCGTTCCAGTATCTCTACAGGGTCTGATTCAAGGCTGACTGACTCTCCATGCTGCAGCATTCTTATCAGCTCTTTGCCGGAGCCTGACGAAAAGACCAGAAGCGCGTCTCCCTTGAAACGCCCGAAAAAGTGCTGTTCGACTATACTGATATTCTTGTAGTCTTTCACATGGTTCCTGATATAATCGGGCAGATCCGTCACCTGCATGATGCTGATATACGGGACATTAAGCACCACATGCGTGTCTATCACATCTGCGAGATCGGCCGCGGATTTCCCGAAGGAAATATTCATTATCTCCTGGAGGATCTCAATTTCCTCGGCCGTTAAAATCTGTTCTTCGTGTGTCTCCATCATTTTTCAACCTTCTGCAGGGTGTCCTGGGCCTTCAGCAGGGCCACCTGGAGGTCTTCTTTCTTCAGCGGTTTCCTCAATACCATATACGCTCCCGAATCGAGGACCGTTTTGATGGCCTTCAACTGCACATCGGCGGTCACTACAATGACCAGCGCGTTCCTGTCGTATTTTATTATCTCTTCAAGGGCTTCGTAACCTGTCATGACGGGCATGGTCAGGTCCATAAACGTCAGATCGGGATTGATGCTTTTATATTTTTCCGTCCCTTCCTTACCGTCACAGGCCTCGTGGAATTCGAAGCCCTGGTCCTTGGGCAGGCAGCTCTTCAGCATCTTCCTTGCAATCGGTGAATCATCAACTATCAGTATCTTCTTGATCATTCCTCTTTTGCCGCGCCTTTATAAAGCAGCATAAACAGACAAAACTCCATTCCGGTCCCGGCTGCATAACAGCCTTATGCCAATCATATCGGCATATATAAAAAATAACTTTAAGCAGGCTTCTCTTCTCAAGATATTCCCGTCATCTCTCATTCAACATAACTTAGACTGACACGATTTAATTCAACCTGCTGATATGTATCTGATTGCAGGAAAGCCTTAAAGTAAAATGTACCGGGCACTGCATAATTCCGGAATACCGGCATGTTCACATTGACTTCAGATGCGGTATTTGAATGGTCAAACCCCGCTGTTGCCGGCGCCCATTTTATGCCGTCATGATAGTACCAATGGCCTCCGTTGTTTGAGATTTGATACCTTATATCGCCTGCATTGCCTTCTCCCAAAGTTTCAGTAAATGTATCAAGCCGGATATACGTTTGACCAATATTATTTATAACGACGGGACCGTCCCCGGGATAATGCGCAGGCCCGATTGTAACATTTTTCAGTTCAGGCGAATACGAAATGTTGTCGGTCTCAAGATACGCCTTATACTGGAAATAGCGACTGTCCGTAACAAAGAGCGGGATGTCTGCAGGCAAGTCTGCCGTTGAATTACTCAGTTCAGAATAATATGTCGAAGAAGTGCCGTCAGGCCCTGAAAAATTTTCACCGTCACATGCGCTGTCATCGCAGGAGCGCGCCTGATATTTCAATCTTACCGCCCCTCTTACATAACTGTCTATTATTTCCTGTGCCGTTAACGCCCTGTTGTATATGGCGACCTCATCGATATAACCATCAAAAATTTTTGCTGCTCCACTGCTAAACCAGGATCCGATTGCAATGTCAAGAGTGTTGGCTGCTCTCGGATACGGCTGGTCGGTCCCGGCAGGTACGGCATCGACATAAAAGAAAGCATTGATGCCGTCATAAACAACCGCGACATGCTGCCATTGATTATATGTTAGAACATCGGGATCGCTGCATGACCAATTGAACATTAAAGACCGTGTATAACAATTGCCTTCGTCAATGCTGAATTTATATCCGGTCCCGGAAACCGCGCCATTATTTTTGCTTACTATCCCCCCTTGATTGGAACCGCCCGCGTTCCTTGGATATATCCACGCGGTAATAGTCATCGGCCCTGTTAGATCAAGGCTGTCGGAGTCCGGCACCTTGATATAACCGCTGACCCCGTTGAAATTTCCGGCCCTGCCGAATTTCCCTCCGGCTGATGTGTTCACCCCGTTATAAGCCGTGCCGTGATTTCCGCTCCCGGAAGAGTCATAAACTTCGCCTGCAGCGCCGTTCCAGTTATCTTCGTTCATATGCATCAAAAGCACATTGCCGGTCATATCGGCATTGCCTTCGGGATAAGCCGTTTCAGATTGCGCGTTGTCCGGCAGTTCTTTATAATATGGTCTTTGAGGCGTCCATGATAAAGCGCTCCATGAAGTTGACGCCCCCGCGTCTATTATCCTTGAGGTGAAATATCCTGAGGCGTCAAAAGGCGGATTCCCAGGGTTGAGCTTCAGCAAATTGTTGCTGTTGTCCCATACTGTGCTGCTATGCGCGCCCCCGCCGAAACCCGTTGAGGCATTATCATCATCAGTCTGGTCCACCAATACCAGGCTCGCTGTGCCGTCTGAAATCAGGACCTTTGCGGCGTCATATATGTAATCGCCCGGATTTATAAA
>QZKO01000014.1 GCA_003599505.1 Nitrospiraceae bacterium
CTGTTTTATCTGGTGACCTTATTAAAGCGTTAAATTTGGGTAGGAATAATTGAAGAACTGCCTGTTAAGATTGCACTCTTATTATAATAATTTATTCAAGTCCTCTGAAATCAGAAGAGGAATAACCAAGGTCTATAGCGGAGATGTTTTTTCAAATATAATCGGCATGGCAACTGCGCTTTTTATAATAAGGGGGTTGCCTATAAATGATTATGCTGCCTATACTGCATTCTTTAGCATATTAATGTTGGTGCCATTGATTGTCGGTAGCGGTGTCAATATGGCTTTGGTAAGGTTTTCGGCAGAGTATATATCAAAATCAAATGAAAAACCTGTTGAATTATATGTTGCAAGTTTCATTTTTCAGTTGGCATTGTACCTCATATTAGCCATCACCATGCTTCTCCTGTCAGACAA
The DNA here is from genome assembly GCA_003599505.1 of Nitrospiraceae bacterium. Lineage (GTDB taxonomy): Bacteria > Nitrospirota > Thermodesulfovibrionia > UBA6902 > UBA6902 > SURF-23. Next base: position 418 of record QZKO01000014.1, read on the forward strand.
AGTAAGCAATATCCTCTTTGGCCAGAAGGCATTTGATTCTTCCTTACGTTATGGGTTGATAGGAGGGGCAGGCTATTTGGTTAGCCAGGCGGGGAGAGGAGTGTATAATGCAGAGGAGAAATTCGGCATTTATATAAAGACATTGTGGCTCAGGCAGACCCTTGTTTTTTTCTTCATCGCTGTATTGTTTCTGTTGGAGCGGTTAAATTTTCAACGTGCTGCACAAGTTGTAACGTTTGTTGAGCTCTCCGTAGCCGCTATAATCACGTTTCATGTTTTTCGGGGTATCAACATCGCCATGATCCTTAAAGGTTTTAGAAAACAGTCTTCAACTATTAAAGAATTCATGTCCTCAACCAAATGGCTGATAGCCTATTTTTTTGTACTTGTAGCCTATCAGAAATTAGATGTTTTTATGCTTTCACACTTTTCATCTGAAAATGAATTCGCCAATTACGGTGTAGCCTTCCGGTATTATTCCATCGCTATGCTTGCCCTTTCATCAATCCATGCAGTTTTATTACCGAAGTTTTCCAGAGTAGATATGCAGGATTTGGCTAAACAGCGTCAATTTTCTTATAAATGGATTAAGACTACTGTATGGTTGATCTTTCCTCTTGCTATTGTTGATATTTTTGGAAAGTCCCTGTTTGTACTGGTTAACGGCATACAATATGAAAAAGCGTTTTATATGTTCACTATCCTTTCAGTTAGTATCCTTCTGAGTCTGATGTTTAGTCCTCTGGTTCAAATTATAATGGCCCGGAAAGCCTTTAAATTTCTCTTTCTGTTAGGAGTGGGCGCCTTTTTATTGAATTTCGCCGGCAATTATTTCCTGATTCCTGTTTGGGGAGGGCTTGGGGCAGCGCTTGTGGTGATACTCTCAAATGGTTTCATTAATATTGCTTCATGGCTGCGTATACTTTACTCCACAAAATGAATACTGGAACAGCAGATTAATACATGAGATCTTTCAATAAAATAATAATATTCATAATCGTTCTTTTTATAGCCAAGTTAATAGCTGATCAAGTTGTGCTAAATAATTATATTCTTGTACTCATAGCATTTGCTGCGTTTCTTTATATGATCTACTCATCCTGGAATCAGAAATTCACTTTGCTTTCCCTAACAGTCTTAATCCCTTTTGCTTTTCCTCCCGGATTCCCCTTCCCTATTGACAAGTGGATAGAGATACTTGCGCCCGTTTTTGCTTTTTTCTTATGTTTTGAGATTCTCTTAAACAGGCAGACTCCGTTTCCCAGGAAGTCAGCCCTATTTCTTACGGCAGTTGCAGTTTTAGCGCTGTGGGCTATAGTTAATTACATCAGGAACCCGGTCCTGGGGACAATGGCATTTGGATCCGATTCTAAAGAAACCGGAATAAGAACATATTTTATAATTATTATTTGTATAGCTACTTTCTTATGTAGCTTGTGGTTTTTCACCTATAAAGAATTGAATGCTTCAAAATGGCTTTGGACTATTATTATTACTTGTTTAATTATAGGTGATTTGCGAATAATCGGATATTATCAGAATTATCAAATCCCCTTTTTAAGCAGCACTTTTAAATTTGGAAATTATAAACAATTTCTTAATGAGCAATTTTTCAAGGGCGCCTCAGAAGCCAAAATTGGTATAGGCGGCTTAAGAGAAATGGCAGCATTGGGGGTTCCTCTGATACTAAGTATCCTTTATAAACGAAAACTGAATATTTATTTTGTTCTTATTTTAATTAATATTATTATTTTTATTTTTCTTGGTGGCGGAAGATCTAATTTTATTGGCATTGTGCTTGCGATAAGTCTATTTGTTTCTCTTTTCAAACGGAAATATTTATGGCCTATTATATTATTACTTTTGCTGCTCGTACCAGCTTATTTTTTGTCAGATGTCTATTTGTCCGAATCTCAATATGGCAGGGCTTTTCTTTTCAAGGGAGGATTTAAGGAGCAGGCATCAGATAGATATTATACTTATATATATATGTGGGAGGTTTTCAAAGATAATCCTATTTTTGGAAAAGGAATAGGTTATATGAAAGTTAATATGAGAGACGTATTCCCTGGGCGCGTCAATACCGCAAACGAGTTCTTTTTAACCAAGTTAATTGAGGGTAGACTATCTGGAACAGGAGGACATGGGGCATATATCTCAATTATGACTATTTTTGGTATAGGTGGAATTTTTTTTCTTGTGGTTATGCTTTTTGGTGGGATATATTATGCTTACAAAATTATCCGGGAAAGGAGCGATTTTTCTGATGATGCCCAATTAGCGCTTTTTGCTTTTTTATACTTGCTAATTCTTGCCGTTACATTTATTGCAGGAGGAAACGGTTTTAACGAAATTGAGTTGTGGTTTTTTGCAGGTATGATTGCCGGACTTAAGGCGAAGGAAAGTATAAAGGATAAAGGATGTCAACTTCCAGTAGACAGATAGTTTGTTTATCTACCCATTATTGGGATGATGCATGGTTTCGTAAACAGCACTTTATGTCGAGGTTCGTTATGGCCGGATACAAGGTCGCTTATATTGAGCCGTCATTTTCACTTGTGAAGAAGCCTGATCAGGACAAGAAAGACTATCAAGTTAACAGACCTTTTGAAATAATAGTCGAAAAAAAGAGCGACAGTTTATTTATTATCAAGCCCCCTCAGGGTATGCCTTTCTGGTCGTATCCGAATGTGAGCAGATTGAATTACATTTATTTTGCCGTACGGCTGAGATGGGTATTGAAAAGGTTGGGGTTCAGGGATTATATCTTGTGGAACTATCGCCCTGAATTTGCCCCTGGAGTAAGCTTATTCGATTATGGCAAACTTGTATTTGATATAACGGACGATCTGGCTGCGTATCGTGGGACGGAAAATAAAAAATACCATTATATAAAGATGTGCATGGAAAACACGGTCAGTAAAAGTGATCATGTCATTGTTACGGCCTCGACGCTGCTCGACAAGTACAGAAATTCTTCTAAAAATATTTCCCTTGTTCCAAACGGGTATGATTCAGACCTGTTCTCGGACAGTGGTGTTTTGATACCGGATGATATGACGGGCATTAAATCTCCTGTCGTCGGCTTCATCGGGACTTTGTTTTCTTTTCTTGATTATAAACTTCTTGAATATATAATCAGGAACAGCCCGGATACCTCATTTGTTTTCATTGGAAGCCTGGAAGAAAATGCCAGAAAAGACTGGATGCATATTACTACGTTCAGGAATGTTCACTGGCTGGGTAAAAAGAAAAAGGAGGATATCCCGTGCTATATCAGGATGTTCGATGTATGCATAAATCCCTTCCGGGTGGATGATGTCTCCAGGAGCGTAAGTCCGTTAAAGGTCTTTGAGTATCTTGCAATGAAAAAGCCTGTTGTGTCTGTACAGATGGAATCATTGCAGAGAGAGGAAGTCGCCCCCTTCGTCTATTTTGCCGGGTCATATGAAGATTTTCTCGATAAACTGAATATGGCTTTGAAGGAGCGGGAGAAATTTAAGGACAGATTGGACTTCCGGATCATAAAACAGTATTCATGGGAAAGCCTTTTTGAAAAAGTCCTTACCATAACAGAAAACCTATGAATGAGAGGAAAAAGGTACTTCATCTATTATGGTCAGGAGGAATAGGTGGTACTGAAGAGTATATAACTTCACTTGCCGGTCATTTTGATCCTGAGAAATATCAGGTCAATCTGTGTTTCCTTTCTAAAAAGGGTCTGATTTATGAAGAAGCAATGAAAATGAAGAGGAATAATGTTAATACAAATTTCATAGGCATCAGGCATGGATTCGATATAGTAAATGCCGCCGGTTTTGCCGTATTCTTACATAAAAACAGGTTTGATATCATACACATACATATCAGGAATTTTCTCTCTATGGCGGTAGTTGTTCTTTTTGCATCTAAGGCAGTAAAAATAATAACACATCATGTCGGTTCAGGTGATAAAGTTTTGCTCAGAAAAAGCAGGATGTACTATAAAATATTTTCCGGGTTTTTTCATAAAATCACAGCCATTTCAAAGGTTGTTAGGGAAAATATGATCAGAGATTTTGGAATAGCAGAACTCGGAAAAATAGAAGTGATTTACAACGGTATAGATCTGAAGAAATTCAGTAATAATATTATTCCTCCTTCAGAGTTGCTTCATATTAGGAAGACAGGAAGATATGTAATAGGCTTTATTGGAAGGATGGAGCATTTTAAAAGACCTGATTTGTTCATTCAGACCGCGGCAGAACTTCTTAAAAAAGATAGAAAATTTTATTTTATTATGGTTGGCGACGGTTCCGAATTGGAAAAATGTAAGGATATGATAGAAAAATACAATATCGGCGAGTATTTCAGTTTGCCCGGATACAGGAGGGACATTCCTGGCGTCTTGAAATTGTTTGATGCCTTATTATTTACATCAAAGGGTGAAGGATTCGGGATTGTGCTTTTAGAGGCCATGGCTATGAGCATCCCGGTGTTTGCAATCAATGACGGCCCAATTCCTGAGATTATAACTAACGGAGAGAACGGCATCCTCCTGGACACATTAGACCCTGAATGTATTGCAAGACAGATTCTTGAAAGTATTGAAGATGATTATTTGATCAATAAGATTAAAAAACAGGGGGTGGAAGACGTTCATCTGAAGTTTTCCATAGAGACGATAGCCAGGCAGATGGAAAATATTTATACGGGAGCTTTATCACGTGTATAAAGAAAACGGGAAGAAAATACTTATGATCTCGGAAGCCCTTTCCGCCCCTTTTGATGAGGGTATTAAGAATGTCGCTTTTTCATTGTATACGCACGTGAAAAGCAGGAGTGATCTTATTGCGGTGACGGGAATTGAAAATGATACAAATAATTTAACTATTGAAAAGGTCTGTCTTAATAAACTGTTCCTTAGCCCGGGCTTAAGAAGGCTGATAAGAACACATGCCCCGGATATTATCCTGTATCTCCCTGAGGCATCTGTTACATTCAACAGTTTTATTCGGGCAAAAATTTTAAAGATGCTGTGCGGAGCTGCGAGAGTTGTCGTGCTTGGAGTTCAACATAGAGGGTATACCACAGCCCAGGAATTTATTCTGTCGAAATTATTAAAACCTGATTTGCTGCTCCTTATGGGGAAAGCGGATGAAAAATACTTTCTAAGCAGAGGCATGAGGGTCAAGGTATTATCTCCGGCTGTAGACTGCATTAAATTTGCCCCGTCGACTAAAGCGGAAAGAAAGAAAATCAGGGGGGAATATAATATCCCGGACAATAAGACTGTTGTTCTGCACGTGGGGCATATTAAAGCTGACAGAAATATCGAATGTCTTCTGGAGCTTCAGAAGATTGACAACATACAGGTGGTCCTTGTTGGAAGCACTTCCATGGAAACAGACCATGACCTTAAGGATGCGTTAGTAAAATCAGGCATCAAAATTATAGATGTGTATGTGCCTGACATTCCAATAATCTACGGAATGGCTGATATCTATGTCTTTCCTGTGCGGGGCGGTGTTACAGGCGCCATAGATATGCCGCTGTCTGTTCTTGAGGCAATGGCATGTAATTTACCGGTGATAAGCACCAGATTCGGGGCGTTACCCGATTTCTTCAAAGAAGATTCAGCCCTTAGGTATTTTGATACAAGAGAGGAGCTTGCCGGATTAATCAAGGGGATGGATATTAATGAAGAAATTGATAATAATAAGAAAATGCAGCCTTTTACATGGAGCAGATTTGCTGATGAGGTAATAACAGCCTGCGATGAACTGTATGAATAAAGGCTGCCTTATTGTTTTTGTTGGGATAGACGGTTCAGGTAAGACTACACAGGCAAAGATATTGCTCAGAGGCCTGGGCGAAGAGGGGATAAAAGCGACATATGTGTGGTGCAGATGGGAGCCATTTCTTTTGCGCCCTCTCATAAAGAGATGGAAGAATAAAAACGCCGGGAAATCCGACTCAGGGAGCGTAGCAGTCAGGAATAAAAAACAGAAACTTCTTGACAGACCCGTTTTCCGCTGGTTATGGCTATCCTCTTTTTTTATTGATTACGGGTTGCAGATTTTTCTGAAAGTGCGTGTCAAGCTGTTAATGCGCCGGTTAGTAATCAGTGACAGGATTTTTTATGATTCCATAATCGATCAGGCCGTTAATCTGGGGAACAGAAGTGATTGGTTGCTGAACAGTATGGATTCCTTCTGGATGAGGATGTTCTTCCCCCAGCCTCAATTGGTCATATATGTTGATTGTCCGGAAGATATCGCTTTTTCAAGAAAGGACGACGCCCCTGATGTTGAATATCTTATTGACAGGAGGAAACAGTATTTGAAACTGGCTGAAAAATATGGATGGATGAAAGTGGATGGAACGATGCAGGTTGAAAAGCTTGCCGCCCGGATAAAGGATGAAATCATGGAAAGGGTAGGTTTATAAATGTCCAGGGTTGTAATAATAGGAATTGACGGACTTGATCCTTTTCTCATAGATAAATGGAGGGATGTTCTTCCCAACTTCAGCAGCATGTACAGCGACCTTCCGCAGAGCGTTCTTGAATCAACGTTCCCCCCCGATTCAATCTGCGCATGGACGAGTATTTTTACGGGAGAAAACCCCGCGGAGCACGGCCTTCTGGAGAGCATAGATTATTTGTCCGCCAAAAAGATAAAAAATGACGAGAGCAGGAGCTCGTATATCAAAGGGAAAACCTTCTGGGATATCGCCGGTAAACAGGGGAAAAAGGTCTGTGTCATAAACCCCTTTCTTGCATATCCTGCGTGGGAAGTCAACGGTGTCATGATTTCAGGGCCTGTATTTGAAGGCGGGGCCTTGAGCGCCTTTCCTGAAGGCTTTGTTGAGCAATATCATTTCCCTCAACTGGGGGGGATAGTAGATTTCCCGGACAAGAAAAAACTGCCTGAGTTTATAACGAGGACACAGAGTATAACAGAAGAGCTTGCAGAGACGGGTCTTAAGGTCTATCAGGATTATGATTACGATCTTTTTTTCATCACATTTCTGACGCTCGACAGAATAAAACATTTCTTATGGAGATTTACCGACGAAGACGACATTTACTATCCCGGAGAAAATCCGTTCCAGGACTCGATAAAGCAATTCTATGTGCTATTTGATAAGATAGTAGGCAGATACAAAAGTTCACTCCGGGATGATACAACCCTGCTTGTAATAAGTGATCACGGACATGGAAGAAGATGTCAGAAATGTCTCAACCTTAATGAGCTCTTGAGATTGAAAGGTTATCTCTCAACAAGCGGACGCGGAGCAACAGGGGCCCTGAAAAAAATTATTGAAAAAACAAAGGTGCTGACTATCGCTTTTATGTCAACATTCGGGTTCCAGGACTGGATTTATAAAATTGCAAAATTTATTCCCAACCGTAAGGCGCTTAAAAAGTCCACATATCTTATTGATAAAGCGAGTTCGCCGGTCACCTTGTCAAACGTTTGTGGGACCAACCCGTTCGGCGGAATGGATATAAGCGCGGGGTCGGCTGCTGAATACGAAAAACTGCGTGAGCAGATTATTGATGAGCTCATGGGTCTTAACAGTACACTTGGCGCCAATGCCGTTAAATGGGCTGTAAGGAGAGAACAATTGTATAGAGGTTTACATGAAAAGAGACTGCCGGACGTATTGTTTGAGCTCGATGGGGAATACGGCGTAGGGATGGATTTATTTACACCTCTTTCGAGCCGGAACTATACTCACAAGAAAATATCGGGCGGGCATAAGAAAGAGGGTATTTTACTGATATACAAAAACAGTGAAGGAATTATAAAGGCAAAGCGTCCTGAATCCGTTATGGGCGTGAAAGATTATGTTTTAAATTTAATCGCCGCCTATTGAAAATGAAGATTTTACTGGTCAGCAATTTTTACTATAACCGTGGAGGTGACTGTACCTATCTCTTCTACCTTAAGAAGCTTTTGGAAAAGAGGGGACATAACGTTATTATATTTTCGATGAACCATCCCCAGAACTTTGATTCCGAATATTCCCGGCATTTTGTAAGCTATATAAATTATGATGAGGAAGTTAAAAGCAAAACCATAGCTTCCGTGTTTAAGGTGCTGAACAGGACGATATATTCCAATGAAGCGAGGAGGAGGATCGAGGAACTGATACTGGATGAGAAACCGGATATAGCACATCTGCAGAATATTCATCACCACATAACCCCTTCAGTATTCTATGCCCTGAAGAAGAACAATATCCCCATTGTCTGGACCTTGCATGATTATACTGTAATATGCCCCAACACTTCTTTTTTGTCTCACGGAAAGGTTTGCGAAAAGTGCCGGAAGAGCAAGTATTACTGGCCGTTAATCCTGAGGTGCAAGAAGAACTCGTTTGGCGCCAGCGCGATGGCTGCCTTTGAAACCATGATACACATGAAAATGGGAGTAAACGATCTTGTAGATATCTTTATCGCGCCGAGCAGTTTCCTGGAAAACAAGCTTATTGACTATGGTTTTGACAGGGCCAAGATACGTCATCTGACTAACTTTATGACGGATATCTCTGTGTCAGATGCAGAAAATAAGATAAGCGGGACAAGCGACTATTACCTTTATATCGGCAGGGTATCGGAAGAGAAAGGCATCAAAACGCTTATCGATGCAGCAAGTAAAATAGATTCATGCAAACTTAAGATCGTAGGTACCGGGCCCTTAGAGGAAGAAATGGTATCATATGCGGAGTCAAAAAATGGAATAAACAACATAGAATTTTTAGGATATAGAAAGCATGAAGAGGTGTTAAGTCTTTTAAGGGGGTGCAGATTTGTGGTATTGCCCTCGGAGTGGTATGAAAATTACCCTTATTCCGTTCTGGAGGCATTCTCATATGGTAAACCGGTGATAGGTTCAAGAATAGGCGGCATCCCGGAGATCGTTAAAAACTGGGAGACAGGCCTTCTTTTTGACCCGGGGGATTCTGAAGATTTAAGTTTAAAGATAAGGTTTCTCATCAATCATCCTGATAAAGCAGAAATGCTGGGACGGAATGCAAGACGATTTATTGATGAGGAAATTAATGCTGATAAGCATTACGATGACTTAATGTCAATTTACAGTTTTGTTTTACAGAAGACGATGGCAGAGAAACAGGGCGCACAAGGTCCCGGGAAATTTCACAAAAAGGACCGGAAAGTATGAAAATTCTTCTCATTAATAATTTTTACTATAATCGGGGTGGTGATTGCACCTATCTCTTTTCTCTTAAGGAACTTCTCGAAAAGAAGGGTCATACGGTGTCTGTTTTCTCGATGCATCATCCACTCAATTTTGATAATGAATACTCCAAATATTTTGTTGATTATATTAATTATGATGATGAGGTAAAGGACATAAACATCGCGTCCGGGACCAAGGTCTTAAAAAGGACCATCTTCTCATTGGAAGCAAGGGAAAAGATCGAGCGGCTTTTAAAGGAGGAGAAACCTGACATTGCCCATCTGCAAAATATCCATCATCATATCACGCCGTCGATATTCTTTGCATTTAAAAAATATAAAATTCCGGTTGTATGGACCCTGCATGATTACTCTATTATCTGTCCGAATACATCCTTTCTTTCTCACGGCAGGATTTGTGAAAAATGCAAAAAAAGGAAATATTTCTGGCCCCCTATAGAAAAATGTAAAAAGGAATCTTTCAGCGCGAGCACCATGGCCGGCCTTGAGGCGGTGAGCCACTATGTTGCAGGGGTCAGCCAATTAGTTAATATGTTTATTGCCCCAAGTGAGTTTTTAAGGGGAAAATGTATTGAATACGGCATTAAAGAGGAAAATATAAAGTGCTTGCATTATTTTATTGATAAAAGATTTCCGCCTGGTACAGGTGAAAATAGTGACTATTTTCTTTACGCAGGGAGGTTGTCGCGGGAAAAGGGGGTCAAGACGCTTATTGATGCGACGCTTAAGGTATCCCTGAACGGGAAGGATGCAAATATATTGAAAAAATATAAACTTAAAATTGTCGGCGCCGGGCCTCTGCATGAGGAACTGGTTTCATATGCACGCTCAAAAGATAAAAACAATATAATCGAATTCCTGGGTCATAAGAGGCATGAGGAAGTGATTGATCTTATCAGGGGATGTCGCTTTACAGTTGTCCCTTCCGAGTGGTATGAAAATTATCCCTTTGCTATCATGGAATCCTTTATCTGTGGGAAACCGGTTATCGGCACAAAATTCGGGGGCATTCCTGAATTAATAACAAACACAGTTAGAGGATTGATTTTTAAGCATGGGAATTCAGATGATTTGTGTGCAACTATTAAATATCTCCTTAACAACCCTGACCTTGCTGAAGAAATGGGTAGAAATGCGAGGACGTTTGCCCTTGAGGAATTGAATGGCGAAAAACATTATGAGAAGTTGATGGAAATATATGAGTTTGTAATGCACAAGAACAGAACCCATTCGACTTAGCCCTATTTATTGCAGAGGGTAATCTTTTTTATAGAGTCCAAATGAAGAAGCCGCTTTTCATTCGGAAATAAAATGCCACTTAAGGAAAACGCAATATCCCTGATACGGATTAAATTATTTGATATGGCAGGATATTGGCTGATAGGTATCCTTTTGATTATTCCTTTTCAACCCAGAATTTCTTTGATCACACAGCTCTGGAATAGCCGGGCAGCAAATATTTTTAATAAATTAGACGAATTAACAATCATTATATTTTTCCCTCTTGCGGCTTATATATTATATAGGAACTACAAGGAGGGAAGAATTAATTGCCAGCTTTATGGAATTTTCGTTTTTCCTATTATTACAGTAATTTCTATGGGGTTCATATCGGGCCTTTTAAATCAAAATTCGATGTATATTACTGCTCATGGCATTTTTTCTTATATAAAAAATTTCCTCCTTATCTTTATCTATGCAGCTTTTTTTAGAGAGGGTATTACATTTCAGAAGATATTCCAATTGATGTTAATTATTGCTGTATGTGTGGGCGTTATAGCTATTATCCACGAACTGTGGGCAATGTACCTGAAATATTCTGACTACGATCTTCCCATTTCAATCTTTAACAATATTCAAATGATAATGATAATGATAACTGGAGGCAAGATAGACCCTTTTAATTGGAGGATGGGAATTTACAGGACCCCTTCCATCATGACACATTATAATCTCCTCGGATTTTATAGCATATTCATCATTAGTATTTATTTAACAATAACAAAGAAAATTAACGCGATCAGCTTTTCCTCTCTTTTCGCGGGAGTTTTATTAAGCGTATCGAGGCTGGCTTTTTTGTGCTTTGCATTTTTAGCGGGATTCCAGATTTTAAAGGGCAGGAAATGGTTTATTGTTTTATTAATCCCTTTATTGCCCTTGCTGTTATATGCTGTTTTTATATCTCATAATAGTGTCTTTTCAGATGAAATAAATGTACCACGAGACACGATAACAGGAGAAGAGATAAAAGAGGGAATGACTTCCTACCGGGAGTATGCACGTTCAAAGACACTTGAGGTGTGGAGAGACTATCCCGTATTAGGGGTTGGTCCCGGCATGTTCGGAGGGGATATAGCTGTAAAAAACAATTCACCGTATTATGAAGAATATAATGCTTTTGTATTGCTGAAACATTTTCGTACGTTAGATCAGTTTTGGCCCCAGGCGCTTGCTGAAATGGGCATCGTCGGGACGATTGCGTTTGCAGGATTGCTTGTCTCATTGTTTTTAACATTTCTGTTATCACGTCAATTGGCTGCCGATGAATTGACAAGAGGTTTATTTACAGGACTTACGGTATTTACGGTCTTTGTTTTTTTCAGTACTTTCAGCAACAGTTTAAACAATGCCCCGATTTTATTTCCTTATTGTGCAGTTGCAGGTATGGGATTAGGGTGTGGGGGACGACATGAAACTGCATAATTTATTACTTGTCATCTTAACGTTGGCGAGTATAACTGCCGCAAGTTATGCGAGTGCCGGGGAGAGTGTAATCGTTGTTTATTATGACAAAGAGATTGGGCTTATAAATGAGAAAGTTTTTGGCAATACTTTCTTGAGTAATGATCCCGGCACAGATGAACCTAAGTATAGTCATTATTATGGTCGCGCAGATTATGGCTTAGGGATTTGGGACCCAAAGAAGAAAGAATCAGTTAATGAGGTAGTAGAGTTAGCAAAAAATGCCGGAATATCTATTGTTCGTTTTACTAATGGCTCTTATCCCTGGAAAAAAACCATTGGTAAAGGAAGAGAACATTTTCTGTACGGAATTGATGAATTTTTAAAAACGACTAAGGAATTAGGCGCTGAGGCGGTTATTTTAATGAATTATTTTGTTGACAATGAGCAAGACGCTGCGGACTTGGTGGAATATTTGAATGCTCCATGTGACGGGGAGCATCCATGGGCAGAGAAGCGGGCAGAAAATGGTCATCCTGATCCGTATAACGTGAAATATTTTGAGATCGGTAATGAAATTTATTATGTTAATAACGGGGTATCACCTGAACAATATGCCCACAAATATTTAAAATTCTATGAAGCAATGAAGGCAGTAGATTCCTATATTAAAATAGGTATAAATTTATATACAAACGAGTGGAACAGGAGGATGCTTCAAATAGTTAAGGATAAGGTTGATTTTGGTATTTTACATCTATATCCCACACCTGTATGGGGGGAAAAGCTGAAACAGATGAATCCGATAGAAATTTTCAGCTTGTCTCTATCCATACCCCCTCTTGGTTATGAGAATTTGTTTGTGGATACTCTGAAACTTACAAAAAAAATAACCGGGAAAGAACTGCCCTTTGCTATTACTGAATATAACGGTGGCTTTGCCTCAGATAACACAATGCATTACTTGCAAACTCTCGGAACTGCGTTAATCAATGCCGAACTACTCAGGATATTTATGAAACCGGAACACAAAGTTCTTTTGGCTACTTACTTTCATTATTCTAATGAAAATGGAGGGATTATCAGGGCAGAAGATAACTTTATAAAACATGACTATCTGAAACCGATAAAATATGTAAAACGTCCAAGTTACTATGTGTATGAACTTTATAACAAATACTTCGGGACTACATTGATAGACGTGAATGTGAGGACCGATTTTTATGATATTAGGGAAGGGGGCATTTATCCTCATATATCGGATGTCATTTTGAATTTAAAAAAAGGAGTTGTTGTCAGCGAAGATTTATTAGACATTAAATGGGAGATAATAAATTACCCTGGTGTGAGTACAAGGGTAAAAGACGGTATATTAGAGATTGACTATAAGGTGATTCATTATGCTTATGCTTTTAAGAAAGCAAAAATAAAACCTAACACATATTATAGATTGTCAGGTTATGTGAAAACTGAAGAATTGTTTGATAAAGAAGGAATATGTTTAGAAGTTCAGGATGCAAGAGGATGGAAATATCTTGATATTAAAACAGAAAAAATAACCGGAACAGTTGATTGGACATTTGTGCACAGCATATTCAGGACACCACCCGAAGCTGATTCAGTAATAGTTTTAGCACGGAGAATGGGGAAAGGAGATCCTGATGAGGGCAAGGTATTTATTAAAGATGTTAAACTTGAGGAATTTGATCCAGATACTCTTGTGCCGTTTCTTTCAGTTAATGCAAGTAAGAGCAAGAACGGAGATAAAATATATCTGATGGTAATAAACAAGAATCTTGAAAAAGCCATATCATGCCAAGTTCAGTTAAGTGGTTTTGTAGCATCTGAAAAGGCAAGAATTAGGGTATTAAATGGACCGTCTATAACTGCTACAAATGAAATAATAAAAGATAATGTAAATGTAGTATATAAAGAAATTGAAATTGTCAATGGCGTTTTAAAAATGAATTTCGACCCGCATACATTAACAGCAATCGAAATTGAAAAGAGAAAATTATGAAGTTATTAAAATATCTTGAAAAAATAGATATAACTTGTTGTTGTCTGCTTATAAGCAGTATGATCTTTCCTCTAATGGGATTTGGTTTATATTTTAGAAACGAAGATGCACAATATGTGATTTGGCTGGATAAGGATCATAATATTTTTAATGCGTTTAATTTAAATGCTAACTATGCTTCTATAACATACAGGCCTGTTTCCGAATTAGGGATGCGAATCGTGTATAGTTTTTTTGGAAGCAACCCTTTGGCCTTCCAGGTTGCCAGTGGAATATCATTTATAGCTGCAATCTTCTTTTTATATAAAATCGTGATGCTTTTATTTAATAGAACTACCGCGTTTTTGGTAATATTAACTTTTTATTTAGGTTTTTATAAAATCATTCACTTTCTTTACACGCCTATTCAGGGCTTTCAATATTCTTTTGACTTGTTTTTAGCTACCGGTTCTATTTTTTATGCAATGAAAGGATTGAAAGACGGGAAATTTAATTATTACTATGCAATAAGTATTTTATTGATGATTTCCGCTATATTTTCTCACCCGGTATGTTCGTTTTTCCTTCCTATAATAAACATAGTTCTTCTAATCATAAATTGGAGAAAATTGGAAAATATACATATTAACAAAAAAATACTGATTGTTGCTTTTTTTATTACGCTATTACTTGCTACAAAAATAGTTACAAAACAGGGTGTTGATATATTTAATAAATCAATTGTTGATGCTATAACGTTTCTACTAAATGGATATATAGGATATGGTAATATTTTTCTAAATAGTAGACTTAATTTAATTCTTATCCCTTTTCCCCTTGTTTATGGATTAACACACTTTATAATTAAAAAATACTTTTTCAGTTCCAAAGGTCATTCCATTTTTATTTATTCTTCTATTGGTGCAATTATTGGATGTATAATAGCTAATATAGTTTCTAAAGAAATCGCTTTTATAATATTAAGCGTGCTTCTTCTTATTATTGCAACAACAGACAGATATAAGTTTTTCTTAACGGTTTGGTTCTTTAGTAGTCTATTGCCATCTATTCTGAGTACAGAAGCAACAGGGGTTTATGCACGGCATTCAGCATTTGCATTAAGTTTTACTGTAGGAATTATATATGGAGAAATTATATCTGAAATTCTAAGCTTGATTCAAAATAAATTCAGAAGAGCCGTTAACTTGTTTTCGTTAAACGCTATAGCGTTTTCTTTGACGTTATTTATTCTTTCAATAAGCAGCTTAGCCAAATTTAATATCTTGCACATTCCATTTGTTAGCAGCCAGTTAGAACAACTAAATTACGTTAAGGATATAAGCTGCAATTTTCAAGACGTGCTGATTTTTTTGGCAGAGAAAATAAACAAAAATGAGCATGTTTATTTCCTTAAAGACTTTAAGCTGGATAAAGAAAATCTTTATACACAGAATCATGTGGAGCGGCTCCGGCCTGCAGGAATTAATCATTATCCTTCTTATCTTAAAATGCATAATAGAGATGATTTAATAGTAGAATCTGTCGATAACCTTAATCAAATTTATGGCAATCAGAAGATAATAGTTGCAACAAACAGTTGGGAGGCAGAGTATTTGGAATCTCGTTATACACTTAACATATGGAAAGTATTTAGACGGGGAAAGGCTATTGCAAAGATATACAGATATTAAGCGTGTTATATGATGACAACCACGTAATATTGAAATGATTTCTCAAATGCCGGCATATTAGTTGAAAGAAATTAAGAAAGGCGAAAAGAATAAGTAATGCTAAAATACCCCAAAGAAATATGCATTATCCTTACATACAGGTGCAATGCAAAGTGCAATATGTGTGATGTATGGCATTATCCAACGAAAGCCGGTGAGGAAATTACTCCAACGCAACTTGAAAAACTTCCTTCAGACCTCAGGTTTATTAATATAACAGGTGGTGAACCATTCATAAGACAGGATATTACTGATATTATAGATGTAATACGTCCTAAAACAAAGCGGATTGTAATCAGTAACAATGGTTTTTTTACCGGGCGTATCGTAAAGCTGTGTGAAAAATATCCTGATTTAGGGATAAGAATAAGTACTGAGGGGCTTCAAAAGACTAACGATTCAATCAGAGGGATACCTCATGGGTTTGACAGGACTCTCAGAACCCTGTTGACATTGCGAAGAATGGGAATTAAGGATATTGGATTCGGCATGACCGTGCAGGATGAAAACTGCAAGGACTTGTTGCCTCTTTATGAACTGTCAGATGCGCTCGGTTATGAATTTGCAACCGCAACGCTACATAATTCCCACTATTTCCATAAACTGGATAATAGGATAGATAATAAAGAGATGGTTTGCGGAGAGTTTGAAAAACTTATAACCGAGCTTTTAAAATCGAAATCAGTAAAAAAATGGTTCCGGGCCTATTTCAATTATGGATTGATGAATTATATTTATGGGGGACAAAGATTCTTACCTTGCGAAATGGGAACAGAATCATGTTTTATAGACCCTTCAGGAGATGTATTAGCCTGCAATGGGATGGATGAAAAAATGGCCATGGGTAATATCAGAGCGCAGTCATTTGAATCAATATGGAATAGCGAGCAGGCAAACAAGGTCCGTGAAATAGTCAGGTCATGTCAGAAGCAATGCTGGATGGTCGGAAGCGCCGCCCCCGCCATTAAGAAGCATCCCTTGAAACCGCTTACCTGGGTCATCAGCAATAAACTCCGCCTTGTCTTTGGGAAAAATCCTGACCTATGTATTCCTAACAGGAAATAATAGTTCGGTATTCTGCTTTTTATTTAAACACCCAATATCTGAGATTAAATGAAAATAGTGGTAACCGGTACCAGAGGTTTTCCCGGTGTGCAAGGGGGAGTGGAAAAGCATTGTGAAAAATTGTATTCACATTTGATAAAGCATGGCTGTGATATTACCGTCTTTTCCAGGAAACCATATGTCACGTACCCTGATGAGAAATTTAATGGGATAACGTTAATTCCTCTCAGTTGCCCTCAAAACAAATTTCTGGAAGCTATTGTTCATACTTTTAAAAGTGTATTGGAAGCAAGAAAATTGCATCCTGATATTCTGCATATCCATGCAGTTGGCCCGGCACTGATGACCCCTTTTGCCCGTGTTCTCGGTATGAAGGTTGTGGTTACCAGTCATGGTCCTGATTACAAGAGAAAGAAATGGTCGTGGCCGGCAAAAATATTCCTGAGATGGAGCGAATGGGCGGGGATGACTTTTGCAAGTGAAATTATAGCGATTGCCCAGGATATTTCAAATGATATAAGGAAAAAGTACAGGAGAAATCCTGCTGTTATACCAAACGGTGTGGATATTCCTGCGCAGGTAACTACGAGTGAGGCTCTCAAAAAATATGGTCTTCAAGAAAAAAGATATATTCTTTCTGTAGGAAGGTTTGTCCCGGAAAAAGGATTTCACGACCTTATAGATGCATTCAATAACATGAAAGGAAATAACTGGAAACTGGTGATCGTCGGAGATGCTGATCATGAGGATAAATACAGCCGTGATCTGAAAGTAAAGGCAGGGAATAATGAGAATATCTTACTAACAGGTTTTTTGACAGGTCAGCCTTTACAGGAAATATACAGTCATGCCGGACTTTTTGTTCTGCCTTCATCTTATGAAGGGTTGCCCATTGTTTTACTCGAAGCTATGAGTTATGGGTTACCATGTATCGCCAGTGATATTCCCGCCAATAGAAACGTTGATTTGGGTGATGATAGATTTTTCAGGGCAGGGGACATAAGCATGCTCTCTCGAAAGATCGTTTATTTTATTCAAAGACCATGGGAAGATACCGATAAAAGACATCAGGTTAACATGATTGCTGAAAAATATAACTGGGAAAGTATTGCTGATGAGACTTTGAAGGTTTATAAGAAAGTGTTTAAAGTGAGTTAGGCATCAATCGTTAGGTATCAATATCTTTTTCTTTTTAATTCTTCTGTTGTTATAATTATAATTAGTTCCTTTCTGTGAAAGGCTTGCAAAGATTTTTCTTCTTTACTCTATCTCAAAATCATCTGTTATCTTATAAAAGCTATAAGGATAAATAATTTCATTTACATAACTGTCATCGGGAAGTAATTTAAAGTTGCCCTTAAAATAAAGATTGAAAATAACTCGAAAAGAATTCACTGGTGTTATGGAAGGATATAAAATACTTTTATTAACCCCGGGCAGAAAATATGCATTTAATATGCTCATTTTCTGTTTTAACTCTATTTTGGTTGCGCGTTTGATGTTGTATTGATGTTTCTCCTGTACTAATTTCATAGGATAGGACCCCTCATCTGACTGTAAGATAATAATTGGAACAATTTCAGAGGTTGACAGGAGTTTATCAATAAGTTCTTTAATTTTATGATTAATAAAAATTAATTGCTCCAGATAATTATAATTTTCATTACGCTTTTCGACTACCTCCTCTGTTAAGAAATTTCCGTTTCTATCAAAAACGTATGGAGTGTGAGGGACAAGTATATGGGCGAAAACAAACGTGGGCTCTTTAATTTTCGGGATCTCGACGAGTTTGTTCAGTTTATACAGTGTCCTTTGCCAGTGCTCCATACGGGGATCATAGATGCCCCATGCGACTGATATAGGGTATAAAACTGTAGTTTGATACAACATCGTTGCAAAACGGGGAAAAATATAATAATTAATATTTAAATCTGCATATGGATTAAAGCTCGTCGGTCGCCAATAATCTCCAACATGCACATATTTATATCCTGCTGATTTCAGAAGGCGCAATACTTTGTAATCTCGCAACATGGCATAAAGCATTGTGAAATCCCGAGAATCCGTTCCCATCTCTTCCTTTAGATGAAATACATGCTCCATATTCAGGGACGATGAAAGGGAGGGGGCAGTCGTCATATAATTAGACCTGCTTTGATCCGCTACATAAAATCCTTTATCGGTTAAATAGTTGAGAAATTCATTGTTGTCATAACCATAAACTTCTTTGAGGCTGTCTGCCCTGCAATATCTATCGAGGATTATATAGTAAATATCCGGTTGTTTATCAGTTTTTGAAAACGTCAGTATATCTGTGTTTTCCTCTACACTATGTCTGCTATCATGACTAACATATCTCTCCTTGAACTTAAAAATAAATACATTAACAAAAGCCAATACGATCAATAAAACAGACATGGCATTAAGTAGATTTGTAAATCTTATTAAAGTTCTTCGAGATTTCCAGACGAAAAAAACGATAATCGTAAATAATAGTACCCATGCTGACAGAAAATATCTATTTCTGATCATTGTACTGCCAAATGAATACGATTCTCTTATCCAGAAGAAAATGTGTCCGTAAGAGAAAAAAAATAAGAAAAAGAATGAGATTAGGATTCCAGATTTTCTTGTTTCTCTTAAGAAAAGATTTAAGAGTAAAAAAAAGAGAATCGCAAACAAAAGGATGACGGCTGCAGAAATAACCGGTACTTTTATCGATATTATTTCATTTATGTTGTGTGAATAGAGGAATAAAACGGGATATAGCGCAAACAAAAAGGGATGAATGATATAAGGCTTTTTCATTAATATTTTATGTTTTTTGCATCAAATATAAAATTCTTTCTGAATCTCTTATCTCAATTAACTTTAAGATTTTAAAATATTTCTTAAATTCTTTTTCAAAGGCAGGTTGTAAATAATCTGAGAAAATGTCTTTTCTTGTTGCTAAAAGTTTTTGAACTTGAGAGTCACTTTTGGGAATAAACTCAATAATCAGCATATTGCAGATTTTACTGAAAAAATCCGCTATTTTCTCCATAGGAAGATTGTTTGAAATAACAAGATGATGGATTAAAGCAAGTGCCAGCACGACATCGGAGGGGCCGCGCTCCAGAAAAGACATTCTCTCTGTGTTCCCCCACCCTATATTAGAGCTTGGATTTGTCAGGTCTAATAATAGAGGTAAAATTTTTGTTTCCCCTCTTTCAGTACATCTAAGATAATTTATCTCGACCGCGGCAGGATCAATATCAAAAGAAATTGTTTGTATCCCTTTAGCACTTGCAATACTGCTAAATACGCCAATATTAGCGCCTAAATCCCATAAAAGGCCAGGGTGAACCTCATCTAACAAATCAGAAACAACCGCTTTTTTATGGCTCAGTGCATCCGGCGGGTAATTTGTATCTTTATAATAATTGCCCCATTCAGTGCCAACGGGACGCCATTTTAATTTTTTGATAGCAGTTTCCAAATTATCAATAAGTCCAAGAAATGAAAGAAGATTCATCTTGCGGCTTCTTATATTTGTAGTCTTCCCTGAAAAATATTTCTGGCTTTTTGCATGGAGATGGATATGTGAAAACAATGAGAATATAAAATGCGTATTAAATGGCAAAAGAGAACTTGCCAGGTCCAACGGAATTCCATCTATAAAAACTCTAAATAGCTGGCTAAGTCTGACATCTCTGTAAACCATCAACGCTAAAGGAGCGAGAAAGTGTTGGCAGCACTGTCTGTATGCCACCCAAGGTTTTCCCTCCTCGTATGTTTCAAAAGAAAGTGTGTCGATAAAAATGGGTTTAGAGTCTTTAAATTGTATATTATAAGCGCTACAGTCTTTCAGGGACATTCCAAAGTCAAGTGCTTTTTTTTGAATTTCAAGAGTGGTTAAAGCAGCATCTTTCAATTGACTGAAACTCCATTCATATGGGTAAGATACAAAAGGAACAATTTCAGGCTTTATTATTTTATACGCTAAATCAGATTTGGCAGCTTGCACATCAACTTCTATGTGGGGAATTAATAGTTCTGCTTTTACAAGAGAGTCATAAAGACCCGACTCCATAAGATGCTGATAATTGTTTTTATAATAACAGTTTACTTGTCGATAAAGATGCCCATCCTGCTGAAAAAGGAATCCGCTTGGATCTCGAAAAGACCCCGATATGGGATGGTTCATGCCTTGGTTTCTTTTGAGAATATAGATTTAAAAAAATTTATGATCTTCTTCCAGAATAACTTGACCAAATAAAGTCCTGTGACAGAAGCTGCAATAATCATTTGAATAATGTAACTGCCAGTCCCGGCATCAAGATAAGCATAACCATTTTGGGGACAAGTCAAAAGACATAATACAACTAAAACGAATATAATTTTCAACCTATTTATTTTCCTCCTGAAGAATGAATCCTGTCCTTTGTTTTCATAATATTATAACAGTAAATATCAACATTCGCAATTTCAGTTATATCCTTGTGAAGAGATTTAATTTCATCATGATTACTGTCAAGCCAAGCCTTTGCATAACCGTTTTTGTCTGCATACCATTCACGGCTGAGGATTAGCCAGAGACGCTTTTTATTCTCCGCCATTTCCTGAAGCACGCCTTCAATGTCCTTCTTATTGTCTGTCTGTGCGGATTTTAATGACTCGCAGACGATATCCTCTGATCTGGAATATCTATTGAATGTTACATCGTCAACAACACATAGCAGCACATCGTCTGCAGATCTATGGCTTTTTATATATGATACAGCGCTGCGTATGTCAGGTTTTGAATATTTAACATCAGACTGATAGCTTGCATATGAGAAAGAGCAAAATCCGATGATCGCGGCTATTGCAACAAGGGGCAGGTATTTACTGAGCTTCACTGATTTCAGGCATAAAAGCCAATCTATTCCTATAGAGACACACAAAAGAGATCCAAACAGTGCTGCACCGCTATATCTTACATTATAAGTTAACCGTGGGTTTAAGAGCGTTAATACGATTGCCCCGCTTATGGGCATGATTATGAGAAGAAGGAGAAGGATGAATTCTGCTCTATCCTTTCTTGTGGACCATAGACCCAGAGTGACTAATGTGCTGTAAAGAATAAACAGCGGGAAGATTATGGAGATGTAAGGCGTTACTACTGTTAACGACGGGTTGATATGGAGTTCTCTTAAGGAAGGGCCGATACTAAACCCTGCAAAAAAAGAATAGAAGGTGTAGGGAAGAGCTATAAAATAATTTACAGGTTTTAGATAAGCTGTTCCCCTGTCTTTCAAAGATGTTAACTGGTGGATGATCCATGGCAGATAACAGATTACAATAACACTGAAAGCCGCGATCCATTTAAGGACCTGATGCTTGTATTTTTTAAAAAATATAATTAAATACAGAAATTGCACGAACATGATAAACACAAACATCTGCAATGTATAAAGCGCGGCGATAGAGCTTATTATAAAGCCTGAGTAGTTGGCAGGGCTTGGCTTATCAAGCGCTCTCAGGAAGTATAGCATAGATACCAGAATCAGCATCCAGAAAAGGGCGTACATCCTTGCATCTTGTGAATACCATATGTGGAATGGCGATATTGACAATAAGAATGCCGATATAAGGCCGGTCTTTTCATTAAATAATTTTTTCCCAAGTAAAAAAAATAAAGGAACACTCAATGATCCAAAAATGAATGGTACAAATCGTATCGCATAATCACTGTCAGGGAATAATTTAGATACAGCATAGACCAGGATCGCATTTGCCGGGGGAGTATCGGGAAGACTTAATGACATGTCACCCAGAAATTGACGCTTAAATGCAGTCTCCTCAGCAACTTCATCATACCACAGTGACTGCCTGCTTATACCATATACCCGTAACAGGACGGCAATCAAGAAGATAACGATAGATATGGAAATGACAATACGTCTTGACATCTCATTATTCAGAGCTACTTCTGAATCCTTTCACAGAAGACCAAACAATTTTTCAAAGCGCAATCTTATTACAGTGTAAATATATTTTTTCCCGCGTTTCAGATAATGCAATATGTTGCTGCCGGTCTTAGATTCCCCGCTTCGTCGAGGCATAGCCATATAGGGCAATTCACAAACACGATATTTTTTGCTCAGTACGCGAAAAATGAAGTCAATAAAATATTCTCCGTAATCGCCTCTTAATGGAATGGCTTTCAGAACCTCACGTTGAACTGCAATAAAACCGCTTGTGTAATCTGAGAATGTAGGATATAAAAAAAATCTTATGCCCCAATTTAACGATTTGCTTAAAATGAGCTGTATAAAACTTCCCTTGCCTCTGCGATCTTCACCCCCACCGATTATGTAACGGGAATTTACAACAACCTCAAATCCCTGCGAGATCATAAAAAGCAACTGGGGAATGCATTCGGGAGGGTGGGTAAAATCACAATCGAACCAAATTATTATATCATGGGATGCGGATGATATACCCTCTTTCAGTGATGCGGTAAGTCCATGATCTTTCATGCGGCGAATGACACGTATATCAGCGGCCTCACAGGTAGTATTTGATGCAATTTCCCATGTTTTGTCAGGAGAATTATCATCTACGACAATGACCTCAATTTTTTGTATTCCTGTATGCCGGATGGCATTTACTGTTGCATGGATTAGGTCCTCAATGTGGCCGGCTTCATTGAAGGTGGGCATTATGACAGATACTCCCGATATGGAAGAGGACAGTGTAACCACTATTGTTTAATGACCTTAATTAATATGATTTGATTTGCTATAAATTCTTTCATTGACTTTAGGCTAAAAAGGAGATACTTCACTTTGGCATTATTTCTTTAATAGCTGCTGCGACTTTTTGTATATCTCTTTCTGATAGAGTTAGGCCTGATGGCAGATACAGTCCCTGCTTTGAGATCCTCTCAGTAACCGGGTAGGACTCATTACTGAAAAAACCCATCTTGCACAGAGCTGGTTGTTCGTGCATTCCGAGGAAGTAAGGTCTTGTAGCTATTTCTTTTTCACTTAGCTGCCTTGCGAAACTTTCAGCAGTAAATCCTGTTGTCTCACTAATTACTATTCCATACATCCAATAAACATTTTTTGCCCATTTTTTTTCAACCGGTTTTTGAATCCATTTGATGTCCGTTAGATGTTTATTATAAGACGCTCCATTTCTTCTTTTGATTCCGACAAATTCATCTATTCTTTCCATTTGGGCGGTGCCAACTGCGGCCTGAAGATTAGTTATGCGGTAGTTTCCTCCTAATTCTTCATGATAAAATCTTCTTCCTTCCTTAAAGCAAAGATTTCTGTGCAGTCTCGCCCTCTCAGAAAGTCTGTTATCATTAGTTACGACCATACCTCCTTCACCTGTTGTAATGATCTTATTGGCATAAAAACTGAAACAATTTATATGTCCAATGCCTCCACATTTCCTGCCCTTATATTCAGCTCCGTGTACTTCCGCGGCATCCTCAATGATATATAACCCGTATTTTTCTGCAAGATATATAATAGGATCCATATCGACCGGGTGACCATACATATGGACTGGCATTATTGCTTTCGTTTTTTTGGTAATTTTATCCTTTACCTGATTGATGTCCATACACCATGTGTCAGCCTCTACATCAACAAGCACCGGAACCCCACCTCGTCTTATGACTGCGAGTGCACAGGAGATAATAGTGAATGCAGGCATAATAACTTCTTCTCCCGGCTTTAGATCTATTGCGGACATCGCAACTTCAAGCGCTACGGTACCATTGCAAACCGCTATGCCATGCTGCAGGCCAACATAACTTGCAACCATCTCTTCAAAGCTTCGTACAAAAGGGCCTTCAGACGAGATCCACCCTGTATCAATGCATTCCATTAAATATTTTTTTTCATTCCCGTTCAAAAGAGGTTCATTAACTGGAATCATGTTTTTTCCTCAAAGTGTGTTTTATCTATCTCACCTGCATAAGGCCCCTGTTTTATTTCTATCATATCAACATCTTCAATAACCTCAAACCCATGACCACCGCCTCCGAGCAAAATAACGTCTCCTGCATCGAGAAAATGTGTTGAATAATAAGACTGATTGCTGCGATACAAATCAACTTTTAATCTTCCTCTCTTAATTACTAATACTTCTTGTGTAAAGCGTATCTCGCGTTTAACAGCATTATGGGCGTGAGGTTTAATTTTTCTTCCTGCTTTATGATGCATATATGCGAGTTGTTGAGAAAAATCATCTGGTGTGAAAAACTTGACTCCTTCGGTTGAAAAATTATTTCTTATAATTATTGCTAAAATTTCATTATCATCTTTAATTGTTTCTATATATTCCATAGTCTTTCCTATCACTACTATTGGCAACTCTTTTCTTTTGGTCGATTGTGAATTATCCCTGATCCAGGACGTATCAATAGAAATTGTAACTTATTGTAATAGTTTATATTCTGAACATCAATTAAATCAACTTTTATCCTCGTATATATGAAAAAGGACACTTCTATTTTGGCTTGGCAGAAATTATTTCTCACCAAAGATGTAATCTGACTGAGTTGATTCGAGCGACAAACTGAGATCATGAACAAATTCATTTCCCATAATTATTGCTTCTTCTATTTCATGTTCATTTGCAGGAATATCAATACGCACCATTAAACCAACACGTTTTGCATTAAAGAGAGAGAAATATAGTTGTTTAATCTTATTCTCAATCCACTCATTGGCGATGTTTTTATCAATAATTACCCAGTAAAAGCTCAGGAAACTGTTTCCACCATTTTGTGTAAATAACGCGTGTGCTTTAAAGGTGCGGTTAGAGACTGTAAACTCGGTATCTTCGAGTTCATTTATCATATATCCCGAGTTTGTGAAGCAAACTCGGGGGTTGTGTAAATTTCCGGCATCCAGAATGATGAAAAGCAGGCTTTTACCGTCCTGATTTATATATTGATACCCAAGCGCGTCATTGATAAAATTATATGTGGATTCCTCATAATTAATATTTAAAGCCCCTGTGACGTCTTTTCCATTCCATCCTGGAAAGGTAAGAGGAATTTTAAGTTCGGAGATGAATTTTGTGCCGGTGTATTTTGTTTCAGGGATAATATAACTTGATAAAACAGTAGATATCAGCAAGAAAATCACTATAAAAGTTTTTCTTTTATATGTCATGGAAAATTAACTCGTTAAGTCAATTTGTTCATTAATGATTCTATTCCCAACAGTCCGGACAGAGTAATAATAAAAATTACGATTCCGCTGAAGTTATGAAAAAAGCCCTGTCCGGCTTCTTCCCCGAAATAGAATGTTATGAGGCATAAAGTTATGACACGAATCAGATTACCAAGCAATGACAGAGGAACGATACAGACGGCAAGGGCAGATTTCTTTAAAATAGATCCGTTCATAATATAAACATAAACCAGCACCAGGGAAAACATCGTAATCAGAGAACGAAATCCGCTGCAGGGCGCTCCCATGAATATTGTAGTGTAACCTATAGTTAATTCGAGCCCCGATCTCGTAATAGGATAATTCAGCAGCGCCAGTATCGATTCTGTCGCGACCGATATAGCGTGGCGCATGGGTAATGTGATGCTATCCAGAATTCCAAACGGCGGCGGTATTAACAATAGGAGATATAAGATAGGAAAAGATAGTTCTTTTGCCATATCATTTCCATAAAGATATCCTGTTAAACCGAATAAAAAAGGTATTATGGAAATTATTTGGAAGAAAAAGTAACCTTGACGCAGACCCCAAAGATGCATCGTGAGTCCCGTTAATAACAGGAAGAGATTGAGAGCATTATTGTAATGACGATCATTTTTATTAACGATTTCTTTCAGTCTCAGCCGTTTTCGCCAGACAAGCCAGATAGAAAGGGGTAAAATAAAGTAAGCATGTGTGTAATCAATAAAATCCCAGCGCGTTTTGTAAAGGTCGAAGAATTTCGGTATATAAAGAACAAGTGCCAGTGTCCAGATTAAATAAGTCAATGTGACAAAACCTCAGTGCCTTAAATTGAACCGCTTGTCGAACCATGGATGCCCGATTAAAGACTTCGGGCATGATGAAAAATAAAAATAACAATTTATGGACATATACTAATTGGTTTGCTGAACAAGAATTTTCCAAAAAATTAATAATTTGTTATAGTAATATTATAAATAATTATCAAAAGATATGAAAGTACTTCTAATAAATCCTTTAACCCTGGAAGACAGTATGGTGAATATCACTCCCAATCTTGGCTTGGGATATCTGGCAACTTCTCTGAGAAACAACGGGTTTGAAGTGGAAATATGGGATGGTGTCAAGAAGAACATGACGAAACGGGGACTTGAAGAGAGGTTGAAGAAACGCGATTACGATGTTGCCGGTTTTCAGGTATATACCCGGAGCGTGAAGGAAACTCAAGAAGGACTTGAGAAAGTTAAGGCGCTTGATTCCAGGATCGTTACAGTAGTAGGTGGGCCGCATCCTTCAGGTGACCCGGAAGGCTCTCTGACTCATCTTAAAACTGATTACGCTTTTCGGGGAGAAGCTGAAATAGGTTTATCCCAATTGTTAAAAAAAATTACCGGAAAGGTAAATGAACCATTTGAAAATATCAATAATTTAATCTGGAAAAGCAATGGGAAAATTATATGTAATCCGCTGCAGCCTATTGAAAATCTGGATGTGGTAGGCATTCCGGCTTGGGATATGATTAACCCTAATGACTATCCCTACGCGCCGATTGGAGCTTTTTCAAAAAAAATGCCTTTAACGAGTATTTCCACAACGCGTGGTTGTCCCTATCACTGCACTTTTTGCGCGAACAACACGATTATGGGCAGGAAGGTAAGGGCGAGAAGCACAGAAATTGTTTTGGCAGAAATGGACTTATTGTATAACAAGTATGGAGTTAGAGAATTTCAGATTATTGATGATAATTTTACATCCAAAAAAGCCCTTACTCTGGGGGTGTGCGAAGGCATTATTAACAGAGGGTGGGATATAGGCCTTTCATTTCCGAACGGGGTGAGACTAAGTACTCTTGATGAAGAAATTCTGCATCTGCTTGAAAAGGCCGGCTGCTACTCTTTGGGGCTTGGTATAGAATCAGGTTCTCCAAGGACTTTAAAGAATATGAAAAAAGCTCAGTCAGTTGATGAGATAAAAGAAAAAGTTAATCTAATCCATAATGTTACCAGGATCAGGACCACAGGCTTTTTTATCATCGGCTATCCAACAGAAGAAAAAGAAGACATTTTGCAGACGATCAACCTGTCTAAGGAACTTCCCATAGACAGGGCGCAGTTTACTATATGCCTTCCAGTTCCCGGAAGCGAAATGACAGAGCAAATGATAAAAGCCGGAAAGCTGAAAGATGTGGATTTCAGTGACATATCTTTTCAGAATATTGTCCATATACCTGAAAAGATGACATTAAAAGAACTGAGGCGATACCGGATGAAAGCGTATATGGAATTCTACCTCAGATTCAGGATAATCTTCGGCTTATTATCAGAAATCAAATCAATTGAACATATGAAATTTATATTCCGAAGAGTAATGAAGTTGTTTTCATAGGCTCATATTCAATCTGAAGACAATGAATAGTTATTTTTTCTTTGAGGCTCCTCAATATATCAAGCATTAATCCGGTGAATTGAACCGTAATCGCAGCAAATGAACTTGAAACCACTGACAGTTTTACATATAAATAAGCTTCATTACATATTTGGAGGAGCGGATGTAATTTATTTCAGGACGGCCGAAATTCTTGAGAAAAACGGCCATAGCTCAGTTTTTTTCGCAATGCGCCACCCGGATAATCTGCCTTGTCACACTGCAGAGTATTTCATGCCTTTGATCGACACTGGCAAGAGATATGTAAGTGACTTCGTAAAAGCGTCCTGCAGAAATATATATTCCTTTAAAGCGAGGAAATGCATTTCCAGAATATTAGACAAATATCATATCGACATCGTACACATGCATGATATCCACCGCCAGATGTCTCCCTCTATACTTCATGAAATCAAAAAGAGGGAAATCCCTGTGGTGATGACTCTCCATAATTACAAAATGATATGCCCTTCTTTTCTTATGATGGCTCATGGAAAGCCGTGCGAGGCGTGTGATCAGGGAAAGTATTTTAATGCCGTTAAGCTGAAGTGCGTTAAGGGGTCGTTTTTCAGGAGCGCTCTGCTTGCCATTGAGTTATATATGCATCACAAAATTCTTGATGCATATAAAAACGTTAATGTCTTTATTGCTCCGAGTATTTTTTTAAAGAATAAGCACGAGGAAATGGGATTTCATAAGAATATAGTACATCTTCCGTACCCTCTTGATGTTAAGGGGTTTGATAAAGTCAACCCGGAGGAGATTAAAGAAAAAACCGGTGGGCAGCTTACTTTTGTATATTTTGGAAGACTTGAACCTGAGAAAGGGCTTTTTACACTTTTTGAGTCGATTAAAAATATTTCCTACAATGAAGCAGAGAGCCGGGTAGTATTTAAGATTATTGGTGAAGGTGCAATAAAAGATGAACTGCACGAAATAGCGCTGCGAAACGGGATGCACAATGTTGAATTTCTCGGATACTTAACAGGGGAAGATCTTTTTACTGAAATTAGAAAAGCCGATGTCGTGATAATCCCTTCAGAGTGGTATGAAAATTATCCGGTTTCAGTAATGGAGGCATTTGCTTTGGGTAAACCTGTAATTGGCGCAAGAATCGGAGGAATTCCGGAAATGGTCAAGGATAATGCGACCGGTTTAACCTTTGAATCCGGCGATCCTTCAGATTTAGGTGAAAAGATTACATACGTCATAAAGAATCCTGGTAAAGCCGCTCTCTGGGGAAGAAATGCACGGGAGTTTATAGAAAGGGAAGTAAATCCTGAAAAGCATTATCGGCAATTAATGAAAATTTATAATATGGCTATGTCCCACAGATGAGAAGGGCTGCTATGCCGGACAATACTATTTTCGCTAATCAGTTATTATTAACTCCTGCAGAAAGATAACCATAGCCGGTAGCATACAAAATAACTGACCGTTAGCGTTAATTCAAAGAAGATTAATATGAGAATAAAACTTGATATGAATGACTTTACTCTCATTTATTCGGTCCCTCCTTTTTTATTGCTCCGGACGCGACTGAAGCCCGATATTGCCCGCTGCTTGTGTCGTTTTATATTCATGAGTTAACATGCAAGAAGTATACCATAATCATTATATGCGCCTGCCCTTGAATAATCACAGTAATTCAATGGGTTATATCAGTCTGGGGGGCATTTATTAATTGAAGGAAAATGTGCCAGGCACAATAAATGAACGATGTTGGCACAATTACCAGACTTCTTATTAGGAATTATCGTAGTTTTTATACAGACTCTTGAGATTTGTTTTTACCCCCAATAATGCTCTCAACGATCCAATTCCGGGGGAAACATTTCCAATGAGTAACGATAAAAAAGTTAAAGGGACTTCTTTTATATGCTCGGAATATTTTATTGATTCGATTACGATTATCGCTGAGTAAAAAATGAGGATAGCTAAATAAAAAAAGAGAAAGGTATTAGAGAAGAAAGAGATAATTCCACCTGCAATTATAAACAACAGAAAAAACATGGGCAGAAGGAATGAAACCGTATGAAAAGAAATATGTTCCCTGAAAATGTCTTCTTTGAGCGATGCGAAAACAGTAGAGCCGTACGTGACTCTTTGAAGAAAATAAGGCTTAAATAAAGACCTGTTGTGGTGATAAACGATTACTTTATTGTTATAAAATATTTTCTTTTTATTGCTGATTATTCTCATGCAAAGCTCTATATCTTCGCCGGTGAACAGGTTTTCATTAAATCCCTTCAACTCTTCTATTGCCTGTTTATTTACAATAAGATTGCACGAAGGCAGATCGTAGCAGTATCTTGAGTGCGCTATCTTCTTCCTGAATGAATTTGCTCCGGAAACAAAAAAAGATTTTAATGAATTCCCAACACATCTCTTATATAAGTTATCATTGGGAGGAGTTATATTTGGCCCGCCGACTGCCCAGATATCAGTGTTTTTCGTAAACGTCTTTACCGCATTTTCCAGCCAGTCCCTTGTCGGATAAGCATCAGAGTCAATAAAGGCATAAAAATTTCCGGCGGCATTATTTATGCCGATATTTCTTTTGAACGCGATATTCTTGTTCCCGGTTTCTACTGTCTTTATATTCCTGCTGATTAATTTTTCAGGTAATTCTATCTTGTTATCAGGGAGTAAAATAATCTCAAAATCGGGATAATTTAAATCAAGACAATGCAGGACACATTCATATACATAAGAATTGAATTCTACAAAAGGTATTATTATTGATACCCTGCTGTTCACCTTAAAATTTGACTGCATTGTACAGCATAGGAATGATGAATTTGGGATTTGATATGGCGTTCACAGACCAAACACATTCGTATGTACAGGCACATTTCGTGTTTTTGATAAACTCCTTACAATCAGTTACCTGTTTATTTTGCCATAGTTTCATGAAATCCATATCATAATCCCTCAGGTTCCCAAGATTTTTATCGTTAAGTATCTCACAAGGATAAACATCCCCATTTGCATAAATAACTCCAAAAAGAGAGGCCGCGGAACAATTTACAATAAATTTCTTTTTTATATAGGTCTCCGCAACAATTTTACTTACCAATATATTTTTTGAATTCATGAGTCTTCCCTGAAAGTGCTTTTCAAAACCTTTTGTTACTCCGGATAATTGGTCCCTGCGCATTTCTTTTGTCAAATTAATATATGATTCTAATATCTCCGTTTTTACATCAGAATTAATTTCTCTGACAACTCCGGCCTCCCTCATTATTGTTGCCGTGCATGAATCTATTCCAAGACTCTTCAGATATGCATAAAGTTTTAAAACGTTATGGTAGTTATGGTGTGCTATAGTTATGCAGATATTGGGCATTATGTTGACATTCTTATAAGATTTAACCAAGTGATAACTGTCAAGGACTTTTCGGAATAAACCTTCTACTCCCCTGTTCTTATCATGCTCTTCCTCAAAATTATCAATGGAGAACTGGAAAGTCACTTTCCCTTTTATGTTAGAACTGACAAAGCTCTCCAGAAAATCATGAATTCTATCAGTGAAAAACCCGTTTGTCGTTATAAATAATGATTGTATATTCGTAGTTGTAAAATAAGCCCTGGCGATATCAAACATATCTTTTCTGAGAAAAGGCTCTCCTCCGGTCAGGTTAACGTTGAACAGGCTTTTTCCAAATGTCTTTGTCATTCTTTCTATATCATCTAAACTTAATTCATTCTTAGAGACACTCTGATTATTGATGTCAACAAAGCAATGTTCACACCTCGCATTACATCTATTAGTTACAAAGTGTATTACGCTGATTGGTTCTTTTTTTAAAAAAAATGAATTAAGAATCAATCCCGGCATTTTATACATTGATTTATTCATTTTCTATGCGCGGGTCAGCCGGGCTGGAAATATTAATGATCAAAGTAAACTTGAACAAAAGCATAGAGTCTTCAGACGTTAATTTATCTAATTATAATATATTTTAGAATATATAGTAATCACGTGAGGTTACAAAAGCAGTCAAGTTATAAGTAGAATGACCTGTCTTTGATCAGGAAAAAGAGGAACCGGACATCATGCTTTACTCCGTCCGGTTTTCGGTTCGGCTGTATTGTCTTTCGTGAAGCACCCATTGGTATTGGCGACGTACACCGTCGACCAGGCCGATCTTCGGTGACCACTCCAGGACATCCCGGGCGCGGCGGGTGTCGATGTTGTAATCCAGGCGCTTTTTAACTCGTTTATGATATTCAATGTCCACCGGTCGTTCGGCAACCATACGAACGGCCTCCGCGATGTCCCGGATGCGGCAGCTGCTTCCGTTTCCGATATTAAATATGCCCCGGGCTCTTCGGAACCATGCAAGATAAACCGCCTCGGCGGCGTCTTCCGCGTAGACCAGGTTCCTTCGATCTTCTCCGTCTCCGTAAATGGACAGGGGAAGGCCTTCGGCCGCCCGATGAATAAAATTGCCGACTGCCCGCTTGAGGCGATCACCGGGACCATACACGGCCGGCAGACGAAGCGAACAGACGGGCAGGTCGTGGAGGTCCCCGTAGAGATGCAGATATTTTTCGCCGATTAATTTGGCGGCCCCGTAAAACGTGAGAGGCAGGGTCGGATGCAACTCTGAAATGATATCGTTTTGAGGGGTCCCATAGACTTCAAAGGAACTGATATAGACCAGAGATTGAAGCAAGGGTGCCCGTGCGAGCGCCCGCAACAGGCGAATCGAACCGTGCACATTGTGTGAAAGCAGTCGGACCGTGTCCTCGGGTTGATTGGCAGCGGTATTATCGGGGATAAAAGCGGCCGAATGCACCCATCCCTCGATTTGGCCGAGATACGGGCCCAGGGCGTCCACGAAGTCATCGGACGTCAAGTCTGCCGGCTGAGCATATACGTTGCCGGGCCACGATACCCCGTGTATGGACGGCGCGGTAGCGGGTGAACGGGAAATACAGAGGACAGTGTGCCCGTTCCGCGTCAAGGCCTGTACGATAAACTGCCCCAGATGCCCGGAGGCCCCGGTGACGGCAATCATGATGAACCTCCCAACACATCCCACATCAGCTTCAACCCGTCGGGGAAATCGGTTTTCGGGTCGAATCCGAATGCTTTTCTGGCCCGATCAATGGTATACCAGCGATCGACCCATGAGCTCTCCCGATAAAGGATTTCAGGCTGTATGGGCCGGCAGGACAGGGCGCAGACGGCGTCCGCAACGTCTTTCAGTGTATGCGGCCGGCCGGAAGAGATGTTGAAGACGCCCTCTGCGCCTTTCCGGATAACCTGCTCGATGGCTACAGCTATATCCTTGACGAAAATATCGTCTCTGATTTCAGCTCCGGTTCCATGGATGACAGGACGTTTGCCTTGTTTCACGCAATCCATAAATAGGGGAATGACATTGCGCCGGTGCTGGCCGGGTCCGTATATGAAAGCGAGCCGGAGGTTGCAGAGCTTGACGCCCCGTTTTTCACAGGCAATCCGGAGAAAATGCTCCGCGCAAAGTTTGGCCACGCCATACAGGGTGAACGGATCAGTGGGGTGCGATTCATCGACCGGGAGATTGCGGGGTCTTCCATACACCTCGATGCTGCTGATGTGAACGACGCTATCCGGCGCGTCGGGCAACCGGTCCAGGAATTCCAGCGGAGCCCGCACCATGAGGTCAATGTCCGAATGGGCAAATGAATCGGACTCCCGCTGTTGCGTGATGTGGGCCGCTAACCAGACCAGTACGTGCATAGGCCCTGCTTCCCTGATCGCCTTATCGAGATCCTGCCGGTCAAGCAGGTTTCGCTCATGGAATTGCTCGCCGTTAAAGGGACCTCCCTCGGGGGGACGCAGGTCGAACGAAACGACTTCCATGCCGCTGTCCAGCAGTTGCCGGACGACATGCCGGCCCAAAAACCCGCTGGAACCTGTAACCACCGCTTTCATAAAACTGCTCCGATTTTCTCCACGAGAAAATTACCTGCCGCAAATTATCATACCACACTCAGAGTAGTATTTTTCCGGTTAGAAAGCCCGGCACCTGCGCTACATATAGCTTGACTTATCGAGCAGTGCGGGATGCGCAACTGATTGCGTATTGTGTTAATATAAACAATGAGTTCTGCAATGCCGGCATCATTTATTTACCGTACTCATACTATTCTATTGCCTGATACCGAAATCCAGATTTAATAATTGTTTATTTTACTGATTTATAGTGAGGGAAAAAACTATATTCAATGAAAAAAGAAACAAGTAAGCTTGAAGGAAGTAACGTGCTCGTAACAGGCGGGTGTGGTTTCATAGGGTCACATTTGATAAGAAGACTAATCGACTTGCACGTCGGCAGTATTACGGTAATTGATAGTTTGAAGTATGGCGATAAAGCAAATATAGGCAAAGAGTCTGAGAATATTATAGTAATAAAATATACAATTGATAATAAAAACGATGACGTTCTTTACGAGGCTCTTCATGGAATCGACTATTTATTCCACTTAGCTGCAGAGAAGCACAATCAATCTATCAATAACCCTACAGATGTGATAAACAGCAATATAAACGGGACGTTCAGGCTCTATGAAGCTGCTGCCAGGAATAGAGTCAGGAAAGTGGTTTATGCATCATCTCTTTATGCCTATGGTCGTATGTCTGTTCCCGATATGAACGAATCGGAATTGCCGGCGCCGAAAACAATCTATGGAATTTCCAAATTGGCAGGGGAACTCTTCCTTGCTCACTACTTACAGAAAAATGACCTGAAATATAACGTGTTAAGATATTTTTTTACTTATGGCCCTAAACAATTCAGCGGGACGGGATATAAATCTGTTATCGTGAAAAATTTCGAAAGAATTTTAAGAAATGAAAACCCGATAATATTTGGCGATGGGAAACAGGTATTGGACTACATCTATATCGATGATGTCATAAGCGCCACCATTAAGGCAATGGAGTCGGATTGTTATGGTGAAGTATTTAACGTTGGGTCATCTATTCCCTCTTCAATAGATCAAGTTACTGACGTGATGCTCAGAGTCAGCGGAAAGTCACTTGATAAACTATATGACCCGCCTGATGAGACAAAAGATACATACAGAGTAGCCGACATTTCAAAAATCAAAAAAATATTAAACATTCAGCCCACTGTATCACTTGAAGAAGGACTGAGCAAAACATATGAGTGGATACAACAGAGAGGGAATGTATGAGGTATGAACTTTCTATCATTGCTCCTTGTTACAATGAGACTTTAAACATTCACGAGCTAATAGAGCGCTTACAGAATGTAATGAATAAGAAGAATATCAATGGTGAAATCATACTTGTAAATGATGGAAGTATTGATGATACGGGAGAAGTCATCGACCGGTCCTCGGCAAAATATGAGAATGTTACCGCTGTTCATCACAAAATAAATCAAGGCATTGCTGCTGCCTGGAAAACAGGCCTGTCCGTCTCGTCCGGCGAGTATGTATGTGTTATAGACGCTGACCTTCAATATCAGCCTGAAGATATATCGAGACTTTACAGGGAAATCAAGCTTACGAACATAGACGTAGCGCAGGGATACCGAAGCAATATCGGACGTCAGATGGACTACAGATATTTTTTAAGTCGTGGCTTTAACCGTATCCTCAATCTTCTTTTTGGAATGAATCTGAAAGATAACAAATCGGGGTTTGTCTTGTGCAGGAGAGAGATTTTACAAGACATATTGCAGCATCGCTATCACTATTATTATTTTCAAAGCTTTATTGCTATCGCGGCCAAGGAAAAAGGGTATACAATTCGTGAAGTTGAAGTTTTGTTCAGAGAGAGACGTCTGGGGAAGTCTTTTATCCAAAGGTGGCCTTTAAATGTAATTATCTGCTGTATTATCGACATAGTGAAAGCCTTCATTGAGCTGCGTGTATTTAAAAAAGATGAAGACATATTAAGAGATTTTCTTTTACACAATAAACCGGCGCATTATGAGGAAACTTTACCGGGATGGCGGAAGATCTTTTTTAAGTTTTATATTCTTTTGATGCCGCTTCATCACTGGATGATCTCGCGCGTTGCCATGCTTTATTATAAGGAATTAAAACAAAGTCAATGGTTGTCCCCGGACAAGATTAAGGAGCTGCAGGAAATAAAACTCAGAAGGCTTATTAACCAGGCCTATTATCATGTGGGGTACTATAGGGAACTATTTGATGAACACGGATTAAAACCGTCAGACATTAACACTATTGAGGATTTACAAAAGTTGCCGTTGCTGGATAAACACAGTGTGCGAAACAATCTTTATTTTGATTTAATGTCCGATAATCATAATAAAAGAAATATTCTCAAGATAACTACGAGCGGTTCAACGGGCGAACCTTTTGTTTGCTATGCCGACAAGCATCAACTGGAGATCAGGTGGGCGACAACCCTGAGAAGCATGGAATGGACCGGCTACCGTTTTGGAGATAAACAGGCGAGACTCTGGCATCAGACAATAGGAATGACACGGCTTCAGATCATTCGTGAGAAAATGGACGCGTTTTTCAATCGCAGACTGTTTATCCCTGCTTTTGAGATGAACAAGAAAAACCTTAACCATTTAATCGGTAAATTGAAGATGCATGCCCCTGTTCTGATTGACGGATATGCTGAATCATTCAATTTCCTGGCCCATTATATAAAGAACATCGGCCTTGACGGAGTCCATCCCAAGGCGATTATATCATCTGCACAGGTGCTGCCGGAACATAGCAGAGAAATCATTGAAGATGAATTTAAATGCGGGGTCTTTGATAAATACGGAAGCCGGGAATTCTCCGGTATTGCTTATGAATGTAATGCGCATAACGGACATCACATTGTCGCAGAGAACTATATAGTTGAAATATTGAAAGATGGAAAAACTGCAAAACCCGGCGAAGTTGGAGAGATCATAATTACAGATTTGAATAATTACAGTATGCCTTTTATTAGATATCGTATCGGGGACCTGGCGGTTGCGATGGACAATTCTGTTACTTGCGCCTGCGGAAGGGGATTGCCGCGAATTGGAAAGATCGAAGGTCGTGTTCAGTCTATTATTATAACGACCAACGGAACATACATACCCAGCTCATTTTTTCTGCATTTGTTAAAGGATTATGATCATATTATAAGGCAGTTTCAAGTTGTGCAGGAAGAAGAGGGGAAGGTAACATTAAAGATTGTGAAAGGTCTAAGCTTTGCCGAAAGTGTCTTTAATGAAACCGTGTTAGGCTCTTTGCACAGGTATCTTGGCGATGACATGATTATTAATGTGGAATTTGTCGATAAGATACAAATGGTCAGGACAGGCAAACATCAGAC
Organism: Nitrospiraceae bacterium; assembly: GCA_003599505.1. Classification (GTDB taxonomy): domain Bacteria; phylum Nitrospirota; class Thermodesulfovibrionia; order UBA6902; family UBA6902; genus SURF-23. The sequence continues at coordinate 38,030 of QZKO01000014.1, forward strand.
AAGCATATCAAAACTGAATTTTGATTACCAGAATATCAACAAGCACTGAATCATCGGCCGGTTGTATAAGTATCGCTCATATTGGGTTGATAAACAAATGGCTTGTCAGGATAATATTTCCTGAGTTCATTTGAAAGGAAGTCCACGTCGGATTGGTTGAAGGATCCGATCCTTTCATAAAGATAAACCTTTGCTTTCTTCTTCTCAAGAGTAAGATTGAACTCGTAGGGGAGTCGTCTGTAAGAAGCGCCCATATCTTTCCCGTTTAGAATGGATTCAGCCGGAATGACGACGGTCAGTGTTTGTTCACGGCTGAAATCATGTTGTACCGGATCGGTTACAAGCACATACCGGGCTTTAAAAAGAGCATTGGGAAATCCGTCTTTCTGATCAAGTGCGCCGCTTCTGTAGATATGGTTTCCCATATACGGGGTGTCTGGAAGAGACAAATAGGCTTTTTCAATGATTTCAGAGTTTAAGAGGTCATTGCCCGCCAGAACGTACAGCCTGTCATCGGGATCAGTCAGGAGTCCTCGTATTACACTCAGCATCCTTTTTATCTCAGGGATATCATGCCGTACAGGAGGCTCATATCTATTTATGGGAAACAGAGTTTTGGCCTGTTTTGTGTACGGAGCTGCTTCCGGGGAGAAAACAGCAGAAAAATTTAAAGACGCAATGAGAATATAAACGGAACAGATAGTGGCTCTTACAGTCCGTGATTTTACATTTAAAATAATTCCTGTTATGAACAATGAAATAAACAGGACTATGGTTGGTATTAAGATGTCATAATGGTGAGGGAAAAAACTGTGAATCCTTGTGAACAGGAAGAAAGTAAACGCCCATTGAATCAGCAGGAATGAAGCCAGTTTCCTGGTATTTCTGTAATAAAAGGATACAAATACACCTAACAAGGCCATAGCAATATAGAGAAAGCCAAAATGCGCCAGGAATCTTTTGAAATCCTGCAAAGTAGTATCACTAAATTTATAAGCCGTTATATATGAATAATCACCGATAAATATTTTTATCAGAAAAGGTCCGGCTATCATTATGAAAAAAAATCCGGAAATGAAGATAGTAAACAATAGTTTCTTTGACAGAACAAGGAGTCTTTCGCGATCAAAACGATGCTCTATGAATAAAAAGATATATTCATTAATGATAAGAGCAATAAAAAAGGAGGCAGCCCAGAAGATATAGTACTGACGGAAGATAACCAATACGGGAACCAATATGGCAAGGAAAACCAGGGTCCTGTATCTTTGGGCGGGAAACGGATATTTGAAATAGGAAAAGAGGATGAGACATATTATAAAAAAGCCGCCAATGCCGACATATCCATCTAATAGAGGAACCCAGATAAAAGTGAATGAAAAGAAGGTGAAAAGAGCTACAAAGCTTGCGCTGATCGGGATGCGGTCATTATACAGCATTGCAGCGCTTCTTTTATATAAGAGGAGGAAAAATATGGCGGAAAAAAAGAGGAAGATGTTTACCATCGATAAAATAAAGGACAACCTCTGTGTACCGAATAATAGAGAAAATGGTGTCAACAGAAAGGGGGCCAATAAGTTGTAATGGTCAAACTGGATGCTGCCCAGAACAATTAGTATGGCATGTACAGGATTAGCTTTAAATACTGTGCTTATTCCTGCATACTTTTCAGGAAATATTGCTGAATCCCAACTGAAAATATAGTTTTGCTTCCCTACAATATGTATAGCAAATAAATTACTTGCAGTAAGAAAAAGAAGAAGCATTATAAGATCATATTTTGAAACCGAGGGGCGGTTTGCAAGGTCTCCTTTTCGTTCGAGCATATACTCATTATCATTGAATTTCTTTTTGAAATAATTGATTAGCCCCGGGAATAAAAGCAAAGTCAGGCCTGTAATAATAAGGACGAAACCATTTCTTATGAAAAATAACTCCGTATAACCGAGCCCCTTGCTTCCTATGCCCAACAAATCAGGTACAAAAGAAAGAAAGATAAAAAATAATCCCAGAACCGGCAGCGCCAATGAATACTTTTTTTGAGATACCGGCTTATTATTTTTAGATAACATATATCCTATATTAGAAACGGCCGTTCAACTTAGTCATACAAAATATTAAGGGAATAAGAAGACATTTATTTTAAGAAAAACATAATATAACATTATCAATATAACCGAACAAGTCGCAAGTTGCTATTTGAGTTGCAACCACTTAATTTAATTCGCTGATGGATAACACTTTTTAAAACAGAACAATCGGCGCAAATCGTTCTTAAACCACTCAGGAAGCGATGAAAAAAATAGATAAAGCAAGCCGACTAAAATAATCCAGTTAGAAAACTCTTCCATAGCGAATGTTATTTTTCTTCCCAGGAAGCGCATTACAACGTTACTCCAGAGTGAAAACATTATTGCTGAAAAAGTAATGCGAGGAACTAATGAATCGCCTTTATCGCAATCACGCATCCATACTACTAACTGGGGTATAGCAAAAACTAAAAACACCAGTCTGTAATCAACAGTATTCATCAGCAGGAAACAGCCTATATAAATTCCCGCTCCAATTCTGAAGGCATCAACATATTGCGGTTGTCTGCACAGTCCGGAGCCTGCTCTACGCATGCTGAAATATAAAGCTGCAGCCACCGATATAAAGGCCAAGATATAGGAAAGTATCTTAAAGAACAGCACTTGGCTGTCAGACAGAGGGAGATGATAGAAACGCCCGTGTCTCAGCGCCATCCACCATACATCTCTTCCAAATGAACTGCTGACGCCTTTGGGCGCCGTCTTGAAGAGCTGTATAAAATCAGTAATCGATAATAACGCATAGAGAACGAAGATACCTGATCCCGTTAGAAAAAGAAACCAGAATTTCCTTTTATGTTCTTTCAGAAGATATGGAATTCCAAAAATCGGATACAGTTTAAGTATCGCGGCGAATAAGAAGATCAGCAGTGCCGAAATACTCGAGTAAGAATTTATGACCAGCGCGAGGGATAATATGAAAAATATTATTAACTCTATGTTCGATCTTTCCACCCCGAGCATTACAGGAGGGGAGAGAATAACAAAAAACAGGATAAGGTACGTGAAATTATCAAAATTTCCGGAGAACCAGAAGATGCCGATACCGATGAGAAATAAGATTATTACGATGCTCCCCAATATATTTGTATGGCTCTCATTAATTCCCAGGGAGAAAAGGGCGTGCCATATTCTCGGATAATTAAGCAGTGTGCCTCTGGGATTGACAGTATTTTTGTAGATTTGATCATGTCCTTGAGCATGTGATTCCGACGCCCATGCGAACTGACGTGAATCGAAAAAGCCGGGAGGGTCCAGGGGGAGCTGCCACTTTCTTATCAAGAAATCATTATGAAGAGATACGAATGAAAATATCGATGCCGTTATTATCAGTATGATGGCGACAAACAGTATTAATTTCAATCTGGTCATATGATTGGAAATAGAATGTTTTTAAAATATGTTATCCCTGTCTTGCTTTCATCCATATTTCGTATATTCCATATGTTTTCTTTAATTCATAATTGCTGCCGATGTAATTATCAAGCAAATTAACATTCGAATCAATTTTGCTCAGATTGGGCTCATATCGATCCCGCACAGCCAGTACGACCAAAGGGGTATCGTTATTTCTTAATTCATTAATCATTTCGCTTTGCGCTTCAACGGTAGTGGTTACGCCTGCATCCAACTCATGATATTTTGTCGCGCAATTCCTCTCCGCAAGAAAGTAAATAACCGGATCGTTAAAACGAAATTGATCATGGTTTTTGACACCAACATATATATATTCATTTTCTAAGGTATTGTTTTTAATAAAGGTGACTGTTTCTTTTAAGTTTGAATCTATAATCAAATATCTGATTCTATCCATGTCAGCGTTTACAGTACTCACGATATAACCTTTTGTGCGTTTTAAAATCAGCTCGATAGTGCTGATCGGTCTGATAAATGCGACGCTAAAAACGATAATGAACATCACATAAACACCTCTTTTCTGCCATGTGTTGAGTGATAACGTTTCAGGCAATGAGCACAGTAAAATTGAAGCAGACACAATTCCCGTCAGGGCAACGGGAAGCAAATGTGGTATATCTGATCGAACACTGACCTGAAACATGAAAAGCAAACCGATGAGGGAGATAAGCAGTCCTCCATAGGCCACCATATGATCAGTTTTGCGTTTCATCAGGACCAAAGAAATGATGACGCTGATCAAAAGCACAACCGGGAATAAATAAAAGGAGAACGCATATATTGACAAGGAAGGATAAGGGAGTTGCGCATATTCAGTCAGGACATTAAGAGGCATAAGGATCATATCATTGATTATAAATTTTAAAGCGGAATTCAGAAAGAAATAAATAATTACGGGTAATGCCGATATCATTCCGATCACTATAAAAGAAATGAACGGGGTCCATGATTTTCGCACCCCGGTTATTCTCATGACAAACAGGACAACAGCCATAGCTATAGCAGCGTATCCTCCCAAATCATGTCTAAATAGAATAGCCAGGACAATGGCCACAGCGCTTAACGCGACATAATAAATTGTATTGTGTTTCATATGTAACAAGAGAAAATACACACTGATATATATAAAAAGAACAGATGGATATACCGGATACCCCGGATAACTGCTATGTCCCATCCAGACAAGAGACATCGTCCATCCGACAAATGCCAATTTATTTGATGCCAATAACCTTATGATCAAAAAAATAAAAAGAGATAGAAGAGCTCTTACTGCAATATCATATATCCTTTCAGTGGTAACGGACGTCCCGAATATATTAAAAAGCGCTGCTATTGTGTAATATTGCCCGGGTGGATATGCACTGCTGAAATCTTTATATGGGATTTGCCCTTTCAGGACTCTTTCTGCTCCAAAAAGGATTAGCCCTTCATCATAAGGGCCCAGACCTATATTGAGTATTGGAAGATAATATATCGCGGCGACAATAAAGATGAGGATCAATAATAGAATATTTTTTTTCATATCAGCTATTTTCTTTTCTTGCCACACAAAAAACTGAGAGACCAAAAGGGAGCTTTACCCCTGACATTATAAGTTTGTTTTCAAGGAATAAAAGATGCGTAAATATTTTATTGAACAGGCAGCCGGATTGATTAAGGTCGGAATCACTGTCGTCCTTGTTCACAAAAATAAATTTGTCAACCATTCTCTTAATTGCGGCTATGGGGAAAAGCAGTGTATTTCGATATGTGATTATCTCTATTCTAAACCCGGCTTTTTCCAGGTCGCTTTTCAATCCTTCTATTGTATACCTTCGCCTTGTATGAATCGCTACATCATGCTTGCTTTTTAAAAAATTATAAGCGGGTACGTTTAACAGTAATATTCCATTTGGACTGATAACTTCATGGAGTTCTTTCAATGTATTTACGTCATTTTTCACGCCCATGTGATAAATAACATCTAAAGAAACTACAATATTAAATAAATTATTTTTAAGGGGAACTTCGCATATTGAACCCCTGATCAGGTTATTTATATTTCTCAATTTGCAAAAGTTAATTGCAACTTCCGAAAAATCCAGACCAAAAGCCCGGTACGCTTTACACTCATCAAGAAATTTGCCTGTACCGCAACCCGCATCCAATATTCTCATGCCATCATGTTTATGACTAAACTTATCAATAGAAGAAAAGACCAGGTCCCTTAATCCAACATACCACCAGTAGTTATCTTCTATGTTAAATATAACTTCATATACTTTCTTTTCCATTGAGCACTATGATCTTATCAGACAATGATTCTATAGATACATTGATTTTTGCTTAATCATATAAGCATGACGGTAGAAAACGAATTGACGATGTCAACGGTTGTTTATATTTAAACCATTATTTTTAGTATCACTCATTGTCTCTATAGAAATCAATTAATATTTGCAATGATATCATGTAACGCTTTAACAGTTATTTGTTGTTCGTCATCGGAAAGGGAAGGATACATAGGTAGAGAAAAGATCTCTTTAGCAGCATCCTCCGTATGAGGTAAATCACCCTCTTTGTAACCTAAAAACTGATAACCTGTCATGGCATGAATGGGCCATGGATAACTGATATTAACGAAAATGTCTCTGTTTTTCAGTCCCTCAATAATCTGATCTCTACGGGGGTGCCGGCAAACGTATAAATAATATACATGCTTATTGCCCTGCTTTGTTTTCGGTAAGGTAAGTTTCGCGTTTAATAACATGTGATCATATTTTTGTGCAAGAAGTCTTCTGCGCTTTATATATTCTTCAATATGTTGCAGCTTACTTAAAAGAATCGCCGCATGAAGCTCATCGAGTCTTGAATTGTAACCGTGCTCTACTGAATAATATGTCTTCTCCATGCCGTAAAAACGAAGCCGGAGCAGTTTCTTGTACAGCTTTTCACTATTTGTTAAAACCATACCACCGTCTCCATACCCGCCGAGGATCTTGGTTGGGTAAAAAGAGAAGGCTGAAACGTCTGACATAGAGCCGGCCTTATTGCCGTTAAAGATCGCTCCATGACTCTGGGCGCAGTCTTCAAGGACCTTGAGACCATAAGCATCAGCTACCCGTTTGACGTCGTCCATATTTACGCATTGGCCGTAGAGGTGAACCGGAAGGATACACTTTGTCTTCTTCGTAACTGCTTTCTCCAGCAAAGAGGTGTCCATAAGGTAAGTTTCCGGGTCTATGTCGACAAATCTTGGAACTGCGCCGGTTGAAACAATAGCCGATACCGTCGGGACAGCGGTATTGGACACGGTTATTACCTCATCTCCAGGACCTATACCTAATCCCTTCAGACCGAGGAATATAGCATCCGTCCCGCTATTGACACCTACTCCGAATTTTACTCCGCAATATTCAGCAAATGTTTCCTCAAATTTCTTTACGTTCTCTCCGAGTATCAGGCATCCCGACCTCAAGACCTTTTCTATCGAGGCATGAATCTCCTCTTTTTCCTGTTCATATTCTTTCAAGTAGCTCCAAATTTTTATAGACATTCGTTACTCCTTCAATAAGGCGGCTGACCGCATTCTGTGCAACACGCGTGCGTCTGAAAGCAAATTTTCTATAAGATATTTGTGATCCCCTCCCTGAACTGCTTCAATAACTTTTTGCATATAGATTGAAAAACTGTCGGCTTTAGGAACCTTTATCACGGCACAGGTATTGCGATGTCTGACCTGTATTTCGTTTTCCATCTCTGCAGGAGTTGTGAAGATGCGCTCGATGGCGGCGTATACCGTGGGGCCAATCAAGCCGAGGTAATTGCTGTATTCCGTATCAAACCCGAAATGACCCACCATGGACCTCCCCCCTTTATAGGCTGCAAGCATGCTGAAAGAGGTCTCCACGTTATCGCTTCCGCCATAACTGCAAATCCTGCAGAAAACCTTCTCAGGTTCTTCCCCGAAAAATAACCTGCCGACAGATACCGCGTAAGAACCGAGATCCAAAAGAGCTCCTCCGCCGAGATACTTCTTATATCTGAAATCATCGGGTTTTAAGGGAGGGAAAGAAAACACCGCCGTTAACCTTGTCGGGCCGCTTTTTGTTTCAGAATAGATATTCCTGATGGCCTGTATTTGCGGGTGAAAAGCATAGACTGTCGCCTCGGATAAACATAAACCGGATTTTCGGGCCAATTCCGCCAGGTTTTTCGTAGTCTCGAAATCAGTGAATGCCGGTTTGTCGACAATTACGTGAAATCCGCGTAAAAGCGCTTTCTCTGCCCACTTGGCGTGTTTGCTGTTAACGGTTGAAATATAAACCAGGTCGGCTCTGCTTTTTGCCAAAGCGGTATCATAATCATCAAATATTTCACCTTTATATTTATAAGGCAGTGATATCTTTGATGCGGACGACAGCGAAGCTACGTCTACGCGCGTGATAGAAGGGATGACAGACAGGGCGGGTATGACACGCTTTTGTACAATGCTGGAATATCCAATAAATAATATATTCATTTTAATATGTAAAAAGTCCGTTAAATGAAGCTTAAACAAGAAAGTATGTTTCTTGCCTCAATATTTAAATAATTATTATACTTTTTAAAAGTCATTATTTGATTCAAAGTCATCCATTTATAATTTTCAGGTATATCTATCAATGTGGAATCATCTATCTCGACTATCATGTTCTTGTTCTGCCAATGATAAAACCTTCCACCTTCTTCAGATTGGATAGAATAATATCTTATCCGGGTCGGGTCAGCACTTATAAAAATCTCCAGAAAAGGTGGTTTATTTGACTGCCGCATACGGTATGCAGCATCTGCGCATGATACCGTAGGAGCCATCTCAACGACGTCAAGATTCCCGGGTTCCGGCTTTCCCTGAACCAAAAAGTGGAGTACGTTGTGTATCTTCTTGACAAGAAAGCCTATCAGACCGTAGGAATAATGCTTTAATAACGGCTGGGTCCACGTCAAAACCTCCCTGCTTCCAGCTGTTACCGAAACCGCGATCACGGAAAAGAATTGCCCGGATTCATGGTGAATTTCTTTATCAGTGCATATCCACCCGGATACCGCCTTCAAAGGGATATTCTCTACCTTCATATAATATTTTGTTTTTAATTCCGTGAACCAGCTGATTATTTCATCTGTATTGTGAAGGGCCCGCTTTTCGTCAATTATTGAAGTAAATATGTCTTTACAAAACCCTTGAAGTTTGCAGTCAAACAGTTCTATCTCGTCGGGCTCTCCTGACAGCAAATATTCATAACCCCGCCTCATCTCATCATTAATAAAGGGGATGCATGATATGACCGATCTGGTATCCATATTTACAAAATTATCAAGGGACAGAAGTCTCTTTATTTGTCCTAACGTAAGCCATTGGAAGTCATCGTACAATTGTATGTCTTCATCCACTTCAACTATCATATTCCGGTTCCGTTTGCGCAGAAAACGTGACCCCTGTTCTGACTGCAGCTGGTCTATGAGAATTGTTGATTTCGACCTGTCAAGAAAATACTCAAGATAAGCAGGCAGTTTACCTTTATGTACCTGAGTGTAGTTGCTTTTGGTGGCCTGAACCGTGGGCGACAGCTGGTTGATATTTATATTGCCGGGCTCCATCTTTGACTGCATAAGGAAATACCTTATCCCATCAACCTTCTTTGTAACTATTCCCAGAATGCCGATCTCAGGCTGGTTGATGATAGGCTGTTCCCAGTCTTTAAAAGGGCCGAAATTAGTATGTACTCTGATGCCCTCAACTTTGAAAAACTTCCCGGAAGCGTGAACAAGATTTTGCGAATCTTCTTCGAAATACCATTTGTCAAGTTTCTCAAATGAAATCTGTTCTACAGAAAATAAATTTGCTGTTTCCCTTGAATTAAACCAGTGAATAAAATCGTTTGTCTTCAGGAAACGATTTTCTTCCGTTAGAGCGGACAAAAGGAAGCTGGATTCTTTAGATTTTGTGTTGAACATCTTTATCCGGAAATCTAACTCTTTGTTTTTGTCGTGTAATTAAAGTTGTTCTTTACGGTTTCCATGTATTCTTCCCAGCTTCTAATTGATTTCGAAATATCATAATGCGTGTTAGCCAATACCACGCATACAGCATCGCCGGAAAAATCATAGATTCTTATAAAAATCATCCTGGGGATATAAAGTCCTCGAGTTGCATCATTCAACTCATATATCTCTGAATTAATTCCATCAGACAGGTTTATTTTAAACGAACCGGAAGAAGCAATAACAATTTGGTCGGTATCAACATGAGCATGTCCACCTCTTGGAGAGGAAATATGGTGCATATAGAAAATTCGTTTTATACTAATCGGAATATCAAATTCGCTCTCTATTGACGTCAAGGTGCCCCTCGAATCGGTAATAGATGGTAATACGATCCATTTGACATATTTTAAGCTTGGCTTTGAAATCTGTTTTGGCGACATGATTCTTATAATACTATCTAAGCGAGCTATTTCTTATGACAAACAACGGTTTGAAAATATGTGCTTCGCATTAATCGACTTAACATAAATATTCCCCACACCCCGCTCCGGAAAATGGCGTTGAATATGGGAGATTGAACAGGGGAATCGACTGCGGACAGAGGGAAATTATGAAAAAGTATTTTCTTGACGGACAATTCATTAATATGTAACAAATGGCTGAGAGAAGAAACATTGAAGTGATTGAGATGATGCCTGTTGTAGAGTCGTTCAAGAGGCATAGTACAGCCAAATCGATGGAGCAAGCGTGAAATTCCATAAATAATTCCCCGATCGTTTACGGTCGTAATTATTACTAATCCGTTTGGAGAACATAATTCATAAAGACGCCTGGTGAATTTCTGAACATCTGCCACATGTTCTATAACGGCTGTGTTAACAACAACATCAAATTGCCGATTTAAATCAGCACTGAAAATATCAGCATGTAGAAAATGTACCCCTTCGACAGGAGAATTCTCATACAGGTCTATGCCGGTTAAGGATAACCTGTGATTTTTCTTTCGGAGAAACTTAAGAAAATCACCTCTCCCGCAACCTATATCGATAACAGAAGCATCAGGTTTGAAATTTGTAATAGATTTATTATACGTCTCGAACAGGGCAATATTAGGATTATTAAACCAATTAGCATGTGAGACATTAAAATATTCAGAATCATATTCTTCAAAATTACCTTTAAGGTCGCTAAAGCAATGATCACAATTTGGGCAACGATAGAGGTTAAGGTCAGAAAAACTATACTCCATGAAACTCATTGCGCCACAAATTGTACAGTTTAATTCTTCAGCATTATTACTTTTTATCGCCATAGTATTCATATTTGTTTCTTATGGTATATTGAGGTTTTTTATTCAGAGAAAGAAAAATCCTTCCAATGTATTCTCCAACCATACCCAGCATTATTAGCTGTATTCCACCGAAAATTGAAATTGAAACAAACAAACTTGCAAAACCTACCGGCACATCGGGATTTATAAATCTTTCAATCGCAGTATAAATACCCAAAAGCAATCCAATAGTAGCAAATATGAGTCCCAGGATAATTGATGTTCTCAATGGCAGGATAGAAAAATTGGTAAACATATTCATCCATAAGGAAATCAGCTTTTTGAATGTATACCCTGAACTTCCTTGTATTCGTTTCTGATGATCTACATCGATTTTACCGATATTATCCGTGATTTGAATTATTAAACCATCAATATAAGGAAATGGCGCCTCATATTTAATAATTTCATTTACCAGAAATTTATTTAAAACCTTAAAACTTGAAAGATACAGGTCTCTTGGTTTCCCTAACATGAGGTTGGCAACCTTGTCATTAAGCCAGCTTCCCAGATTTCTGAAAAAATTATGCCTTTTTTTTTCGTAATGCGAATATACTACATCATAATCATTATCCAGGGAGGCCTTTACAAGTTTCAAAACTTCACTTATTGGGTTCTGGAAATCGTCATCCATGATAACTGTATAATCGCCGGTTACATTGTTTAATCCTGCCATTACCGCGCTGTGTTCACCAACGTTTTTTGACAAGGAATAAAATTTCACGATCTCTTTATTTTTCTCGAACAAGGATATACACACTTCATCCGAGTTGTCTCGCGAATTATCATTAACAAGAATAATCTCAAGCCTGAAAAGGGGGACCAACTCTCTGATCAGTTCTTCAACCAGTCTGCTTATGGTTTTTTCAGAGTTATATACGGGAACAATAACAGATAATGAAGTTAACGAGGTGGTTTTGTTCATCAATTTTCATTAATTATAACAAATAAATCAAAAACAAGAAAGCGTTTGCCGTGTATTAGAGACTATTACACTTCCGACTTAATGTACGTGTGACTTTACGGCGGTTCCATATAATTCTCTCTTTCGGGAAAGAGAGGGTCAGGACTGTTGCGTCAAATAACATAGATATTACAAATAATCATCAGGTAGCATTTAGTTTGCTAATAAGTATATAATATACATAGTTAAATTTAAATTGTTAATGAATCAGATTAGCCAGTTTGAATAATAGTTCAGATAAGCCATCCATAGCCGTATTTTTCCCTGTATACAAAGATGAGGGCACAGTTGAGAAAGTCGCAATGAAAGCCCTAAGAGTCTTGTCTGATATAGCCTCTCAGTATAAAGTTATTATTGTTGATGACGGAAGTCCTGACAGGTCAGGAGAAATCGCTGATCGATTGGCAGCAAGATATCCGGAAGTACAATCTGTACATCATGATAATAATCTTGGATATGGCGCTGCCCTTAAAACGGGTTTTAAATATTCACTTGGTTATGAGTGGATTTGCTTCACAGACGGGGATGATCAGTATGATGTTAACGAATTGTATCATTTATCAAAGTTGTTTCATCACTTTGACCTGATTGTAACGTTCCGTTACTCAAAAATATATGGAACACTAAGGACGTTTATGTCTTTTGTATATAATTTTGTTATTAGATGGTTATTTAAGTCTCATTTACGTGATCATAACTGTGGATTAAAAGTAATCCGCTCAAATGTTGTTAAAGATATGGAGCTAATTTCAAATAGCGCATTTATTGGCGCGGAAATTGTCATTAATGCTATGGTAAGAGGATATCCTATTGGTGAAGCGGGAATAAGGACATATCCAAGAACCTTCGGCGAGTCGAGTGTTACGTCTGTTAAGAATATAGTCAATAGTATCCTTGATATGCTGAGGGTTTACAAGAAAATATTCAAACAATAAGATTCAACAAACGAAGCCGGTAGCAGGGGAATCCATGAACTTGGAAAACTGCAGAAACGCTGAACTGCCCTTTTGAGGAAAGTTATATATGTTCTCCCGGAAATTCCCGTAGAGCCTTTTTTAATTATCCTTTAAAGATATAAGAGATAACTGATGAAAAATAAAAAAATATTATTAGTCAATCTTCCTTTTGAAAAAATATATGAGAAAACATCATTAAAGGGGGTTGCTCCATCTACCCCTCCTTTGGGGCTGGCATGTATTGGCGGAAGTTTATTGCAAAACGGACATGAAGTGAAATTGTTTGATTTCAATATCTATGGAACGGGAGAATTCGTAAAAATATTGGAAGATTTTGCTCCGGATTTTGTGGGGATAACTTTTGTCACTCCTTTGATTAGAGAAGCCCAAAAAGTATCAGAGCTTGTTAAAAAAATCAATAGGAAAATTATTGTTATCGGCGGAGGGCCGCATTGTTCTTCTTTCCCCGAATCTTCTGTAAAAGAAGCATTATTAGATATCGGGGTCATTGGCGAGGGAGATTTTATCATAAATGAGATAGCTTCGGGAAAGGACCTTCAGCAGATAAAAGGCATAGCATATAAAAAGGGGGATGAAATAATTACCAATGAGAGAGAAGACTTCATAAAAGACCTGGATTCACTTCCTTTTCCTGCCTACCCGCTTTATGAAAAAGAAAAATATAAAGTGCCCGCTGCAATCGCCCGGGAGAACCCCGTAGCATGGGTTGAAACCTCGAGAGGGTGCGTGTTTGGATGTATTTACTGCAATAAAAGCTGTTTTGGTAAAACTTTTCGCGTTAAATCCCCGGAAAGGATTGTTGAGGAGTTTGCTGAAGTAAAAAAATTGGGGTTCAGGGAAATTCATTTAACAGATGATGGTTTTACAACGAATATTAAACGTGCAAAGAGAATATGTGACTTATTGATTGAGTCAAAAGTGAATATTGGCTGGAGTACAATAACCGGTATCCGCGTAGACAGGGTCGATTTTGAATTGCTGGGCAAAATGCGGCAAGCCGGATGTTACCGGGTATACTTCGGAATCGAGTCAGGGAATCAAGAAATACTTAATAACATAAAGAAGGGAATAACTTTAGAACAAGTTAGAAAAGCCGTTGAATCGGCCAAAAAAGCAAAACTGGAAGTTGCGGGGTATTTCATGATAGGACTCCCCGGAGAAACTGAAAAAACAATGCAGGATACAATCAGGTTTGCAAAATTACTTGATCTGGATCTGGCTAAAATAAGCATCACTATCCCTTTGCCCGCAACGGAAATATTTAATGAACTGGATACAAAAGGCCTGATAAAAACTCATGACTGGGAAAAATTTAAATTTTATTCTACCCCTTCAACAATTTATGACCATCAAAACTTATCCTGGCCGACAATTGAGAAATACTATGCAAAGTTCTACAAGGAGATATACTTAAATCCTAAATTCATACTCAGAAGATTTAAAAACGGTTTAGTGAATAAAACATTAATCGATGATTTTAAAATGTTCATACAAATGAAGTGGACTTGAATTGCATGGAAAAGATCGGAAAGCTCCCGCATGACTTCAGTGTCGGTAGAACGGACGTTAATTCAGCGACTTCGATTTTTCTTTAAATCGCAAAGATAAAAAGAATTGTTTTCAAATTCACACTCAAGCTTGCCCTGAAAATCATCGAATCTTAAATCAAAATCAATGTATTTCTTTTTGGCGATGACAATATATTTAGCATCAGAATCATATGCTTTATCGGGCGTAAAAGTGAAATGGTCCATCGCAAAAGATTTTCTGTCGGTATAAAGTGTCATTGCCCTCGGTTTATGAAAAATTATGGCATCGTCCTTGTTTGTATTTTTTTTAATATAGTTAAACATTTCTACACTATCAGGCGAATATGGTCCGTCAACTACCTGGCCGCTTTTGTTGAAAATGATGCTCTTATAAGCCGTATGTAACATATAGACAAAGGAAATTAATATTAATCCAATACAAAACAAATATGCAGCATTGATATTTGTAAACCTGACCTTATCAGATAAATCTAAAGATAAAGAAATACCTTTAAGTCCTGCGAATAGAAAATATATGAAAAATGGGAATATAGGCATGACGTACCAGGGCGCCCTCGGCGGGAAAATAATGACTAAGACCAGGTTAAACAGAACATACCATATATACATATAATCATCTTTCCTGTTGCGTATCATTCCTGAAACCACAAAAAATAGCATAATAAGATATAGAATTAAATGGATCTTATCGTAACCCAGGCCGAAGACGCTGTATTTTACGAACAGATAAGGGAAATACCGTGCCGGTAACACTATATAATATTTAATATTCATAATGATTGAAGATAATCTGATCTCATTAAAAAGTTTATTCAAATGCCCGTACTCGCCCCCGGTAATGTCCTCGGATGAAAAAAACCAGACGCTTGCCGCATTGAGAACAAAGAAAATTATATAGGGCATAAACTTGATCCTATCTGAAAATATAAAATTTCTGAGAGTGCCCCTATTGTGAAAAAATTGAGCACATAATAAAGTTGGCACAAGTAAAAATCCAAAGGGCCTTGTAAAGGATGAGAAGAACATAAAAAATCCGAGTAAGAAGTAACTTGTAGATTTGTTGATCCAGATTTTATCTGAAATAATAAATCGTTGAATAAGCAATAAGGTAGCTAATGAGAAAAACAGATACGGCATATCAGAAGAAATATGGTCCTTGAATTCAAAAAACCATGGATTAAATCCCAGAACTGCCGTCAGCAATAAACTTTGCAGGTTGTCTAATTTATCCCGTAAGAGTAAAAAAAGTGACAATAAAGATAACGAAAAAAAGAATACAAGATATATTTTCATTGCATGGACGTCTAATCCGAAGACATGATATACAGGGCTTAATAAAAGGCAAGTGCCCCATTCACCGTCTACAGGCCCAATCCACAACGTTGAATTTTTCACCCTATATTTGTTAATAGATATAAATTCATCCATTGTACCCTCAGCTATACTCTTTGCTGCACTTATGAATGAAGCAAAATCGTCTCCCCAATCATGTCCATCTGTAAGGCTAACAACATTGATGATAAAAACAAATAAGAGGAGCAAGAATAATGCTGCATAAGTTTTTTTATTATCTAAAGCCATAATAAACGGTCAATCCTCAGGTCTGAGATCCCTTCATTGGAGTTTGTTGAAGCTTCTGAAGTCCCTGGAACAAGCAGTCCTTATCGAACTGAAATGCGTATATATTCTGAATTTCCTTATCCCTCTTTGCCGGCGCAAATATAATATTAAAGATTAATATAATTACAAGAAAATTGCAAAAACAGTTGATAATGCCCTGTTACATCAAATAATATTTGAAATGAAATGATAATCGTTGCCTCATGCATGAATTATTTGAGGCAACAATTAGCATTCATCGCAATTTTGCAGGCAATACGGTTGCTGTATTTTTTTTAACGATAACGATGTTATAATTAAATAACTTCTTCTTACCTTATGAGCAGACCATGAACGGGTTGTTTTATTCTCTGTATACTAAATTAAGGCGGTACCTAAATCTAATTCATCAGCAGGGTTAAAAATCATGGTCTTTAGTTCAACAATTTTTTTATTCGGGTTTTTGCCTCTTATTCTATTTCTTTATTATATCTCACCTAAAGTTTCAAAAAATATTGTTCTGTTAAGTGGGAGCTTGATCTTCTATGCATGGGGGGAAGTTTTTTATGTGTTAGTTATGATCTCATCAATTATCTTCAATTATGTATTGGGAATTTTTATTAACCGGCCCTCCAGAAAAAAAATATATTTAAGTGTGGGAGTTATTGGGAATCTCATTCTATTAGGAACATTCAAGTATGCCAATTTTATAATTGACAATTTCAATTCAGTTCTCAACCGGATGAATTTAGATTCAATTTCAATTGAACCAGTGCACCTTCCAATAGGCATTTCTTTTTTTACGTTCCACTCTATTTCCTATTTGGTTGATGTGTACAGAAGGAAATCCCCTGCTCAAAAGAACATATTTGATTTTGCCTTGTATATTTCACTATTTCCACAGTTAATTGCCGGGCCGATTATTCGTTATCATGATATCGCATCTCAGATTATAAACAGATCCCATTCAATAATTTTGATATCTTCCGGCATCCAGCGATTTGTTTTCGGACTGGCAAAAAAAATGTTAATCGCTAACCCTCTCGGTGAGGTGGCAGATAAAATATTTGCATTGCCGGCCGACAGATTGTCTTCATCAATTACATGGTTGGGTATATTATGTTATACACTCCAAATTTATTTTGACTTTTCCGGCTATTCGGATATGGCGATTGGTTTGGCCAGGATGTTCGGTTTTCATTTATTGGAAAATTTTAATTATCCATATATTTCCAAATCCATACAAGAGTTTTGGAGAAGATGGCATATTTCATTGTCAACGTGGTTTCGTGACTACTTGTATATACCCCTTGGAGGGAACCGGGTTTCGCCTTCCCGGGTATATTTTAATCTCTTTTTAGTCTTTATCCTCTGCGGACTTTGGCACGGAGCAAGCTGGAATTTTATTGTTTGGGGATTGATTCACGGTCTATTCCTGATAACCGAACGGGTTGGGTTCACGCAGTTTCTGGAGAAATTATGGAGACCAATCAGGCATGGGTATGCAATGATTATTGTAGCCACAGCATGGGTGTTCTTCAGGTCTGATACTATATCGTTTGCATTACATTACGTATCTGTAATGTTTGGTATTAATAATCCATCCCGTTCATTTTATACTATTGAAATGTTTTTAACTAATGAAGTAATAATCTCATTATTATTTGGAATAATGTTCGCTACCCCACTTTACAGTTTCATTTCAGAAAACTTAAAATTAAATTATTATAAGAACCACATAAAAGCCGTGCCCTATTATTACGCTCCAAAGATGCTGTTAATATGTATATTGCTGTTTATTTCAATATTAAAAGTTACTTCATCAACTTATAGTCCGTTTCTTTATTTCAGGTTTTAACGGCGGTTTATGTTTATTCGTGATACAAATAAAATTTTTAGTTGTCTGATTGCGTTGATATTTTTTGCAATCATTTGCGCTCCGTTATTGATGTTCGGACTTTCCGGACACGAAGAGATCTCTGTGGCTGAAAATAGAAAGCTTGCGTCATTGCCGCGATTTCAAGTTTCCCCGGAAGGTCTGAAGGAGCTCCCGAATCAAGTTGAAAAATACTACCAGGACCATTTTGGTTTTAGACTTAGCTTCCTTCATTTATACCAGTTAATTAAGTATAAAATTGGTGATTCACCCACAGAGCATATGATTATTGGTAAAGAGGGATGGCTGTTTGGCAAGGGGAAAGGATATTTTGATAAAAACGATCAAATTGACAACTATAGAAATATTAACGTACTGTCATCGGAAGAATTGGATCATTTGACAAAGACGTTAGTTGCAAAGCATCTCTGGTTAAAAGAAAAAGGAATTAAATTTATATTCATTATTGCGCCGAGTAAACACACAATCTACTCGGAATACATCCCTTCATACTTTACCAAGGTGCAGGACAAGTCAGCTTTAGACCAGGTTGTAGAAGCATTACAACAATACCCTGACTTTACTATAGTAGATCTTCGTAGGGGTTTAATCGATCATAAGAAAAATTCAGAACATTTTCTTTATTATCGACTTGATTCGCACTGGAACAGTTATGGAGCGAATATTGCTCAGTACGAAATTGCAAAAAGTATTGAATCATATTTTCCTGGACGGATTAAACCGATTCTGAATAAGCCGGAAGGCTTTGACGCCGCGCCTGACCGATCCGTTGCCGGTAGTCCTTATTTAATCAAAATTAAGGAAGAAGACCCTCTCCCCATATGGAAGAGTCGATGCGGTATAGAGCGTATACATGAGAAGAATGAACAAGACGGCATTTTTACGACAAGTTGTAAGGATGCAGACCTTAAAGCAGTTGTTTTCAGGGATTCGTTTTTTATAGCTCTCCAGCCCTTTATTTCTGAATACTTCAGGCGCATAACATACATATCTGATGAAATTAGCTACACGGAATTGGAAAAATATGTCACGAGCGAAAAACCGGATATTGTACTTGAAGAATGGGTTGAGCGGAAATTACTGCTATCGCATGAATTGGACGACAGATTTCTGATGACAATGAACAAATTAGATTGAGAATAAATTCCAACATGATATGAAGAAAAAAAGTGAATGGGTTTGCAAATATTAAGCCTACATCATTTTTCGTCAGCAATTATTGTAAGATTAATAATATTATTATCATTACTGTAATGTGACGTCAATATAGTTTATGAAAATCAATGCCATAAAGGTTATAGACTATTATGTGGGAAGCTCTCTTATAGCAATGCTCAAACCTTTTGTTATATTGCTTGAGAAAATCCTGCGAAGAGACCACAGGCTTGAACTTAAAAAACAGGTGACCTTCGTGAAATTATTAGGCGGCGGCAGTCTTGTAATCGCATTTCCTGCTTTGCTTGGCTTAAGGAAAAAATATCCGGACCTGAGCATAAATCTTGTTACGACCAAAGGGATCACCCCTTTTGCCCGCAGCCTGAATATTTTTGACAATTATTTTGAGATTGACTATTCGAGTGTAATTAAACTGCTCTTAAGTTCATTGAATACCTATATCAGGACCTTCGGGAGCGATACCATTATTGATCTTGAAGTCCATAGTAAACTAACGACAGTTTTTTCAGTTCTCAGCGCGGCCCGAAACCGTATAGGATTTTATGAGCATGAGGCGTTCTGGAGAAGACGTATCTATACCCACATGATCTATTTTAATACTTTTTCCGGTTCGTATGAATTCTATGATAAAATTATTCATCTTTTTACGGTATCTCCGTCTTCAATTGGTGAGTGCAGGGACCATCTACTGAAGGGCTTACCCAGAGTTGAACAAACCGGGAAATACAGGATATGCATAGGCCACGCATGTTCAGATATTGGACGTGAGCGAATGCTTGATGCCAAGCAATGGGAGAAGGTTTTTCAATCAAGAATTGATAAGAATATTGAAGCAGAAGTCGTGTTTCTTGGCGTGAAAAGAGATTCTCAGCTCGCCGCTGAAATAATAGAGACTCTATCCACACGATTCAGGAATATTAAATTTGTCAATTCCTGCGGGCAATATAGCCTGACTGAAAGCCTGGCGATTTTAAGCTCAAGTAACGAGTTCTGGAGCATTGATTCTTCTCTTCTTCATTATGCACGTCTTTTTAATATTAAAACTGTTTCATGGTGGGGGCCGACAGATCCAAAGACCCGTTTACGCGCGATACCCGGGCTTGAGGAAGAAACCTATTATTGCAAAATACCATGTTCTCCCTGCACTCATGTTACCGAAACTCCGCCCTGCATGGGTGATAATATCTGTATCGAAAATTTATTTAATGACAAAAAACGCGAATGGACGGGGCTCGTTACCTGAAATACTGCTTGATACTTTCACTCTTTCAAAAAGGGCGTATTCTTGTTTTGAGATGTTCAAACACGCTGAAATCAGGGGCGGGATTTTGATCAAAAAAAGTAAGGATCGATTCGCTGCGAAAAGGCAGTTTAAATTTTATTTTTTCCAGAATAATCAACAGAAACCATGGGATTTGCCACGGTACTGGTATGAATAGAACGTTCTTCTTTACCTGACGATCTTTTATTTTGACAAGAAACTGTTTCAACGTGAGAGGTTTTTCATTCACAGCGCATATTGGCTTAACGATAGCTTTATTTTTTGAGGCAACTTCTTCTACAAGGGCAAGAAGGTCATCAAGATGAGAAGTATAGACGGTCGGCCTCTTTGAATATAGGATTGGCACAATAGGAAGGATTCGAAATAATTTTTCAAAGAACTGTAACGTCCCTCCTCCCTGTCCTCCATACAGTTTATTTTTTTTATCCACATAGATAGTACCCGGGCGGATAACGACCCCCCCCTGTTCAAAGGTATTTTGTTCTCCGGCAAGCTTGGCCCGGCCGTACATTGTTCTGCACCCTTCAAACGCGTGCATGCTGGAGATAAACACAATAAGGCCGACTTTTGCTTTCTTAGCCGCTTCAAGAAGCAGCTTTGTGCCGTTAATGTTGATATCTCTGATTGTATCCGGGTTGTTACATTTAAAATCATATGCGCAATGAATAAGTAAGTCTACATCAGCCAGAGATGCAGGGTCTATTTTATCACCCAGTGAAAAATGTATGATTTTATCATCGCTATCAGTTCCCCGGTCTTTTTTCCTTTGCATTTTTATCACGGACCAGCCGGATTCTTTCATTTTTTGAGCGATATGATGACCAAGAAATCCGGTAGCCCCTGTGACAGCGCATGTTCCTTTAGACATTGGGACCTTCCATTGTCTGCTTATCTACTGAGTCCGCGATTCTGCAGGCATTAGCCATGACTGTGAGGGTTAAAGGCGTAGCAGGAATAGATGGCAGAACAGACGAATCAACTATATGCACGCGTTCACATCCGGAAGGTCTCCCAAGGAGGTCTGTTTGATAGGCATTTGGCGACTGAGACATAGGAAGTGTAGAACCGATGTGCTGACTGTCTCCAGGTAAAAGTGTTTGAACACCCAGTCCCAATGGTATACCCCCGAGAGCATGACGATGTTTTTTTAGCAAGCGCAGAATGGATTTCATGATGGCATCGGATTTCGGATTGATTTGTCCTTTTATTTCTCCCATACCTTTGGTCCCGGGTTTATATTCATGGACCTTGAGTGACATTGCTCCGGAGTCGTCTGAATGGAAATACACAAAACATATCATTAACCTCTCAAAGAACCCTGAAAACAATTTTGGGACAAGTTCTGTAATAGAACCCAGCCGTTGCCTCAGAGGCTCCAACATGAGATCATTGTAGCCGTAATATTGCAAATGAACTATGTTAGGACTAACAGAGGGGTTATCGATCTCCATGTAGATCTGATCAGCAGTATGCTCCTTTTCTTTAACACAACCCCTGGAACGATGCCATCTCAGCAGCGGGAAAACGTATTTTTGACTGTCCTTGATAATAAATTCATGGTCCGTTAAGTTCAGAGATCGAGCGACAATGCATGTAGTATTGATGACCCCGCAGGCAAGAAATAATCGGCAGCCTTTGAGAATTGATTCGTCCGAGGAATGAATATCTTTAATATGTATTTCGACCTCCCCATTGTCTTCTGAAAAACGTGTGACAAGCTTACCGGGTAAATAAGTAAAATTATCATCTTTCTGTAACTGAGTTAATAAAAAAGCAGAGTTAAAAATAGCGTTATTGGGACAACCATGCATACACAACCCACAAGGGGAACAACCTTTATTATCAAGTGAATACTTTGACCCAACAGCTAACTTTGCTCTCCCAAAGTAGAGGCCATCATCTGCTAAATCATCCTTGTAAGGTTTAAGACTTTCGTATAAGTCATTTCCCTGTTTGCCAAGAGGGAAAGAAGGGGGGTATCCTATATTTACAGGAAATATCTCTGACATTTCACCTTTTGGAGAGGCAATATCGATAATTTCTTCCAATAAGGTGTAATATGGTTTCAACTCATTGAAAGTTATCGGCCAACCAAGCATTTCTTTCGGAATTATACAGCTTACATTTGCTCCCCACACGGTACTGAAACCGCCTTTTGCCAAAGAAGACCGGATGACCGCCTTATCATCATTCTCTACGAAAGTATCATCTATACCTTTATACGGAAAATCCGAACCGAATAATGTCTTGGCCGGCTGAACGTCGCTCTGCTGCCTGTGTTTTTTGCGGAGGAGGTGGATGTCCTTTATCAGTTCCGCTGTATCACGATCTTTACGATATCTGTTTACAAGAGACTGGGACTCATCTTTCAGGGTAAAACCAACATCCAAGAGAGTTACCTTATAGCCTGCTTTAAGAAGGGTGTAGGCGCAGGCAATTCCAGACGGTCCCGATCCAACCACATACATCATGTTATTCATAGTCTTTTTATCTTGCCTCGAGAAAAGTGCCGGTAAATTTTGCTACCATACTTTTAGTTGACTTTTCAATTGCAACACAAGCTAACAAGAATATCGGGGATAAAATTAATGTGAATATCATACTCTTAGTGTTTCCGTGTGTGATTAATCCAAATTTATCCAATAAATAAAAATAAAAGAAATGAAATAAATATACCGGATATGAGTAGTTCCCCAATATATTGATTATTTTTTTAAAAGGCAAAACGATGTCATTATTTAACGTACACAGCATAAGAAGAAAAGTTGATAAGACGAATAAAGGCGCGGCAAAAAGCGCCGAATTATTGAATATCATATTATTAACACGTGTTAAATAAACCATTGACAGGAAAACAAGAAATGAAATAAAAAGACTTGCATTACCGGACAATAATTTAAATTTATCTTTATTGATGCCGGACAAACAAAACGATAGTGAAAATATAAACAAGTGACTGAGGAACATAAAACGATAGACAAAATAAGATCTTGTGATCGGCAGGCCTATTATAACATAGGAAATATGCGTTATAGACATAACAGTTAGTATGATTGTTAATGTCTTAAGCGGGCCATATTTTTTTATAATTAAAAATAAAAAAGGTGCTATCAGATAGCATTGAAGCAATGATGGAATGAACCAATACCATCGAGGAGCTTCATAAAATGGAAATGCCAGAAAATTCATAAATGAAGGCAAATCGTAACTGGCTGCACCTTTTGAAATCAAATATACTGTATACAAAACCAAACTGACTAAATAGAGCGGATATAACCGGAAGAATCTTTTAAACAGGAATCTCTTAACAGTATTAATATTAAATACGGTATATTTCTCCAACGACTTATATACGCAGTAGCCGCTCGTTATAAAAAAAAACGCTACTATTCCGTTAGCAAAACCTTCAATTGATCTTGAGTAGTTCCAGATTACATAATGATTCATTACCACAGCTATAATGGCAAGTCCTCTCAGGTAAGATATTTTTTCATTTGTGGTTAAATCTGCGTTCATATGCGTTAATGTCTTTTTGCAAAATACCTGCATCAAGACTTTCAATCTTATTTTTTCTTGTAAAACACCTTCATGTAATGAAGGCTGAAACTTAAGACTTCCTGTACTCTAAGTCCTTCAGATTTTATGTAGACGAGAAAATAAATAAACTGAAACCACAGGTTGAATAACGGATTTGGAGGAAGTTTTACGAGTTTTTTTATTAATGGGAGGGTCCAGGGGAAAAGGACGGCAGTCTGGAAAAACCTTTGAATGTTAAGGAGTTCGTTTATATTATTGTTTTTCATGACCGACCCCTTGTAATAAGAATCATCTATGGAATTAATATCGAAGTCTTTATCAAGGAACCCCTCTTCCTTGGCATAATCGACAATTTTAGTGCCTGAGTACGGATTATAAACCGAACACCAGGGGTAAGCGGTTTTGATCCTGATATTCAGGTCGATAGTCTCAAAGGCCTGCTCAACTGTTTCCCCGGGAAGGCCCGTCATGCAGTAGGCCCTGAACTTGATGCCATATTTTGTCAGCAACCCTGCGGTCTTAATGATCTGATCGTCACTGAGATTTTTTTTCAATATCTCATTTCTCAATTTTTCATTTCCGGATTCCATTCCGAATCTGGCAATACAACAACCGCTTGTCTTGAGTTCTCTTACCAGTTCTTCGTCCAGCATATCCGCCCTGATTAAACCGATATAAGGCAGATTAATTTTTTCCCTGTAATACCTCAGGAAATCCAGCGCCCATCTTTTGTTTATGAACATAATGTCCGATATGAAAAAAACCCGCTTAAAATCATATCGGGATTTTACCTGAAGTATTTCTTCGATTATATTTTCTTTACTTCTGAACCTTGTATATTTGCCCTTTCCCCTATACATTTCTTTCAGTTTGTGATTAAAACAAAAACTGCAGTCGTAGGGACATCCCCGCACGCCGAGAAAATTCTTTACAGACAGATTTTTGAGGAAGGGATAATTATCATAATAGAGTTCGAGGTCCATAAAAGGTAACTCATCAAGGTTTTCAATCAAGTGGCGGAGGTCGTTTTTATATATCCTGTCTTTCTGTTTAACCCAAAGATTAAGGATATTGGCAATATCGCTGTTATTATCAAGGGCGTTCATTAAATCCAGCATGGCATATTCACCCTCTCCGCGACAGATGATATCCACTCCTTCCTCTTCAATAACCTCGGGGAAATATGTAGGATGCACCCCCCCGAAAACTACTTTGATATCCGGGAATTCCTTTTTAACTTCCCGGCAAACATTTAAAGCCCAATGCTGCATGCCGCTCATAAGTGAAAAACCTATCACATCAGGAATATTTTTCTTCAGGGCCTTTACAAAACCGGCCGGTTGTGTGTCTATCACCATATTACAATTATGACCATGTTTTTTAAGCACTGCCGATACGTACTGTACCCCCGGGAATTCTGCTTTAATATTCTGAAAAAAAGTGATCGTGGCCATTAAACGGTAATCCTCTTTCTGAATTCGAGACCAAAACTGTCAGGCTGGCGGAATAATCTTCGGAAACGATAAAAGTTGCCGGGCCCGGGAAACCGGGCATTCGGCAATTCTTTAAAAAAAACGGATTCCTGCAAGCGCCGGAATGACGACGAAGGAAACTGAAAACAGTTTTTCAGCAGAATGATATGCAATATGTTTGCGGACCTTGCAGTGCAAGGTATATTTTGTTTTGAGAACCCTAACAAGATGATAGTGTTTGCGATTCAGACATATTCAAAGTTTAACAAAAGGATCAGTGAACCTGCAACATTCCGGGTTGTCTCATCCGGATATCTGTGAGTCTATTGACATTCGTTTTAAAATCTTCCTGAGAAATCTCATCGAGAACCGAAACAGGAGAGGCAGGGGCTACGGTATCCGAAGGAGGTATCTTATATACATAATAATCTGAATTTGCAATCCGTTGCCAGTCAAAATAAGAATCCGGATTCGCAATCTTCTGCTTTTCAGCAGGAGAAATCTGACCCGGCAGACTTTTTGTAACAATGACCTTTGCCCCTGTCCTGCCGAACGCCCCGATGACTTTGAATTGCGTTTCATTATTTGCTTCCCAGAAATAATCCGCCTCTTCACCGGGCATCTCAGCAACAATTCGGACCTTTGCAAGCCTGGCCCAGAAGTAAGGATGCGAGTAGCCGATACTCGCGACCTTGTCGCCCGGTAAAACTCCCATTTGTTTTATGGCGTCTGCAACCTGCCAATGCGTGTTATCGGGTAAAGAATATCTGTCTCTGATCAAATGACGGGTTGACGTGAACATCATTACCATCCCTATGAGAAGAGCGATATTCCTCAGTAATCTTATTGATTCATCGGAGTCAGGAAGGCGTATGCCGGAAAATACTCCCAGCCATAAAAGAGTAATAAAAGGGGCAACATACCTTGACTCGGCAGATACCATAAAATACATGCTTAAGGCCATGATCGCAGGAATCAATAAACTCCATTGTTCCGACATGTCCCTCACGATCAGCCACTTCCTGCGGCCCATGAGACAGAGAATGAAGACGGTAAAGAACATAATGTTGAAATCCGGATTGAAAATTTGATAGTAGCTTTTGACGGTGCTTTGAAAAACTCTTAACTGGTTCTCCAGGTTAAAATGGATTTCAAGGCCGTCATACCAGTAGGAAGGATCATACCACATCGGGTATGTTCCCGGGACCGGAGCTCCGAATTCATAAACCTTAGGCACATTGAAAATCCGTCTTGGAGGATGTTTGAACATGCGGTTGACGGAATTTGTATCATCCCAGTAACGACCGATTGTAAACTTAGTTACATGATGGTAGTTGAATTTTCCCGCGTCCCCGAATGTAAAACGCCCCTTTGCGTGTGAAATTGCGATGATAAAAGGGCCTGCAACGGACATGAAAATGATCAGAGCGATTATAGTACGGGGCAACGCCTTGCGGAAATTGCCGAACGAAAAAAAACTAAGCGATAAAAAAATGAAAGATAGAGGGAACATGACCGATTTTGCAAGATAGCCGAAACCAAGCACTGCTCCCAACAAGGCAAATGTAAAATAATTTTTTACTCCTCTGCGTATGCGCAATAATATTCCGCAGGCCAGATACACAAAAGCAGAAACACACATATCCGGAGTTACTATGGATAAAGTTATCATGTTCAGGGAAGAATGCAGGAACAAGGAGTATCCCAGTGCGATCCATGCCCATTCCGGAAAGATCACACCACAATCCCCCGGTTTTTTCCCCTGCCGGAAATGATGGTATCCGATCAATTGCAGCAGGAGGAAATGAAAACATCCTAACGCGAACAGGTAACTTATGAAATTTACGAGATGAACAACAGGAAATTCATTATATGGTGAAGGTTTCAGGAAATGCATTGCCGGGCCTAACAGCCATGAATATAACGGACTCCAATAAGCGTTAACGGCATTCTTCCAGTCGCCGCGGAAATACGTGTCTCCTATATCGAGATATGAGATGCCGTCAGCGTCCATATGATAACGGGCGTCCCAGGCTTGCCAGGCCCCCAGGATGACGCAGATAAGCCAAAAGACTGCTATCAGCCGTTTATTGCGGGGGTGGATAGATAACGGGTTGTTTTTTTGCGGATGAACAGGGTCAGTATTATTCTTTTCCATTGAAGATAATTTGTGACGGGATCTTCTTTAAACGGAAATGACTTGGAATTTTAAAATGTTTTTATATACAATCGAGACGACACGTTACAAAGTATGCTTAAAAATTTGATCAAGAAAAATAAAGGATATTAAAAAACCAAGCTTGATTATTTTAAAAAATAAATAGGATAAATATCAATACCTTGCAGAAAAAATTACCGATATCAAACCCGGACATTTCTCTTTTGGTAAAAACAGGACATTTCTGAACCGGCCTGACATGCCTTGTTTTTTTTTGAGCTTTCTGACAAAATTTATAAAACATAACACTGAACGGAGAACCCGACATGGATAAAAGAAATTATGGAATGCTTCTGATTGTTGTATCTGTTATTGTAGCCGTTGTTTATACTTTCTGGGTCCCATTAAGTTACCTCCTGAATGATGGAAAAGAGCCCCTCATCCTCAAAGACATTCTGCCGCCTCCGATATGGGGGATAATAATCCCGGTATTCCTTCTGATGCTGTTCACGACGTTTATTTTCAGTTGGATCGGATGGAACATTTTGCATGCTCCACCGCAGGAAGAAACTTCCTTAAAGGATTTAGAAGGTAAACGAGCAGATTAACCGTACTTCCTCAACCTCTTTGTATAGAAAGATATCCAGCGCAAATTCGGGCTCTTCCAGGGAAGTTCTTCGATAAGATTATCTTCAGGATGAAAAAGTACACGGGAGTATTTGTTATACAGGTCCGAACATAATGCGCCAAACCGGATATCTTTATCCATTAATTTGTAATACATACTGTATGAATCGATTATGGTCCTTAAAAATGTGACTCCGGACCTGAAATTAAACTGGGGCTCAACCTTTTTCCCGCGTACCAGGTCATAATATATTTCCGGAAAATTCACCCCGCATTCCATCGGCAGCCTGATCCATGCCCAAACCCTCGGGTTTATTTCAAACATCTTATATTTCCCGTCTCTTTTATCGAATTTGAACTCAAGTTCAGCCAAACCCTGCCATTTGATCTTTCTGAAGAACTCCAAACCAATATCAATTATTTCGGGGATCCTTTCACTTACGTAATAAGTCGCGATGCCCTGATAAATATGCTTGGACCTTACTGTACTCAGTTTACGGCATGTAAAAACCGCTTTAGGCTCGCTCTGTTCATCAAAAAGCACGCCGAGATTACAAAGACTTGTCACGCCGCCGGGTATCCACTCCTGAGCGATGTAGCCCAGTTTCTTCTCACCCAGCATATTTAATATTCGGTCGAGTTCATTGCTGTTCTTGACAACGTGTTGTCCCCTGCTGCCTCCCGACGAACGAGGTTTCAGCACCAGAGGAAAATCGATTCCGACGTCATTGAGATTATCTTCAGGGGAATCGAAAAAGTATGTCTTCGGGGAGGAGACCTGAAAAGCTTCCAGAGCCCGGGCTGTTTTTGCCTTATCAAAAGCAATACAATTGAGTTGTCCGTCAGGGATCAAAATTAAAAAATATTTTTTCAGCTCGTTCTTATTATCTGCAATTAATTGACTGCACGGATCATCGTTTACCAGCAATGCTTTCCCGGGATCTTTTCTGCCAAGTTCCAATAAGAAACTCATGAAATCCTCGGGATTTTTTTCCGGATCCGGCGATATCAATTTCTTGTTAATGCCGGATATGAAGAAGCCCGGCGCCTCCGGATCATGATCGAATACGGTTACTTCTATTCCATTCCGGATAAACGATTTAATGATTGCGAAATTTGAAATCTCTCTCAGCAAGCCGATGATTATACCTGGTTTCTTATCCATTAGGAAATCAGAAAAATGACAGTTATGCGCTATCTCTTGTGAAAAAATTGATCTGCCGGTTTATTGCCGTATATGATGAATTCACATCCGCTGAAAAAATACCGTCTTAATTTAATAAAAGAGCCGTGCCGCTCAATAATCTTCCTGTAATAGGGGATGTAATAAATCAGATAGACCGGGCGAGGATTTTTCTCAACAGAAGAACAAATGTTATCAAGTACTTTTTTCAAAATAACTTCATCAAACGGATTAAAAAGATAAAAAACATTTTCATCGTCTTTTATTTCATAATGGACTACATCGGAATGAATAACGTCAATATGCGCATTACGTCCTGTTTTTTGCTGATATATGGAAATATTTTTCCGGGCGCATTCACACAGCTTCTCGGAGAAGTCAACTCCAACCACTCTTTTGAAACCAAAATGGGGTGCTAATAATAACATTTTCCCCTTACCGCACCCAATGTCAACAAAAACACTGTCGTCAGGAAATTCGATAGCGTCCAGTAACTTTTTAAAGGCTATCGCTGGTGTCGAAGCATATCTGTGTCCTCTCGAATAATTCTCACTGTTTATGTCCAGGTTTTTCAACTCGACATGACTTACAGTATCTGTTCCATATCTAAAATCAAAGAGGTAATCAAGAACTGCCACCAGAGATGCCTGAATCGTGCTTTTGAGGCCATAACTTTTATAAGCATCGAGAATACGATCGGATAATTTAGCGGAATGAGCATTCATAAGATATATGAAATTTTAACAAAAAACTGCGTAAAATTGTCAAACATAAATTAACTGAATTTATTAAAACCTGCCTTTAAATCAATTAACTCATCTTTTTTGTTATACTAATTGATACCGTTTTCATTTAAATGACGTCTGACAATTTTATTTTACACAAAATACAGCAATTATGATCCTCGGATATAAGATAATCTTTATACTTCTTGTCGCCTTTGCGGTGATATTTATTTACGCAAGAGGGTATTACCCTATATTTTTTCTGAGAGACCCCGCCAGGAAGCTTCCTCCGGAAGGAAATCATATTTACGCTCCGGCAGACGGCAGAATCGCCTATATAAGAGAAATTAAAGATGGAGATGTTCCTATCTGTATTAAAGCAGGGAAGATAATCCCTCTTGAAGAAATCACAAGAAGCCACCTTAATGAGATAAAAGACGGTTATATTGTCGGTATTATCATGAGTTTCTGGAATGTACATATTCAGCGGGCCCCGATATCAGGAAAAGTCATTGATCAGATCTATGTGCCCGGACGTTTCTTTGATGTTGGAATTAATGCCGGGAGAATGTTGAAAGAATCAGAAAGGAATGTATTGATATTAAAAGATCCTGTCAGGAATTTCAGCACCATTACTATTCAACTGGCCGCAATCTGGGTAAGAAGAATCGTAAGCCTGGTCAAAAAAGGAGACGAACTAAAACTGGGTCAAAGATATGGATATGTTAAGTTCGGGTCCCAGGTAGATATTATTATCCCTGACCTTAAAGGGTTACAGTTTACTATTAAGAAGGGCCAAAAGGTTTACGCCGGGGAAACAATTATTGCCCGCTACGATACCTGATTTCACTAATAATGGTACAAGAAAGAAATACCAAACCTGTCATAGCAATTGTAATACCCTGTTATAATGAAGAATCTGTATTAAATGAAACATCACAACAGCTTAATACTCTTGTAGAGAAACTTATCCGGAATAACAATATAAGCGACCAGAGTTTCATATGTTTTATTGATGACGGGAGCACAGATACAACCTGGGATAAAGTAGAGGAACTGCACTTCAAGAACAACAGGATTAAAGGTGTGAAACTTTCCCGCAATGCCGGCCATCAGAACGCATTAATGGCCGGTTTGGACAGCGTGTACGAAAAAATTGACTGCGCTATCTCTATAGATGCTGATTTGCAGGACGATATTTCAGTCATTGAATCGATGGTCGAACAGTTCAATAAAGGCTTTGAAGTTGTATATGGTGTAAGGAGAAAAAGGGAGACTGATACTTTATTAAAGAAGAATACTGCTTTGATTTTTTACAGACTCATGTCTTGTTTTGGTATTGACATGGTTTATAATCATGCAGACTTCAGGCTCTTGAGTAAAAATGTTATCGGACATTTAAAATCGTTTAAAGAGGTTAATTTGTTTTTGAGGGCCATGATCCCTTTAATTGGTTTCAGATCAACAAATGTTTATTATGACAGAAAAGTCAGATATGCAGGGACCTCAAAGTATTCCGCAGGGAAAATGATAGCCTTTGCGTTGGACGGGATCACTTCTTTCAGCATTACCCCTTTGCGATTTATCACCGTTATCGGCTGCGTTTTGTTTATATCTTCACTTATCTTGACTGCATGGGCGTTTATGGTCACCATTCAGCATAAATCTATACCGGGTTGGGCATCGACCGTATTGCCGATCTACTTTATCGGAGGGATCCAATTGTTATCAATAGGCATTATAGGTGAATATTTAGGGAAAATTTATAAAGAAGTAAAGGCCCGCCCCAGATATATAAAAGATATAGAACTGTTTTAGAAAGGCGTCGGAATAATGAAATCTGATCAGAAGCAAAAACCGACTAACGGAGTGTCATTTTTACATTTATTTCGTTTAACTTTTGTGCTGTTTTCCCTTTACTTATTGAGAGAAGCTTTCAATCGCTGGGACGGGTTTTTGTTCTATGCCACTTTTTCTGAATTTGTTCCTGCGGTTGCTCTTGTTTCAATCCTTTGGACCATTGTAGCGCTTTTGGCGACCCTTTTGCTGTGGACACTATTTAGGTTATTTGAAAGTCTGTCCGCCCGAATAGGATTAAAGATAAGAACTGCCCATTTATTGCTGTATGGAGTAGCCGGTGTATTGTTAGGCGGATTAGTCTGGAAAACAAAGAGGCTATTATGGACTGACGTACAAACGAGCGATCAATTGAAAATTATTTTATTTGTAGCTGTAGCGCTCGTGTCCGCGTACTCGGTATGGGTGCTTCGCGATAAGGCGCAGCACTGGTTTAATATTGTACAGGACCGGATTACACCCCTGGTATGGTTGTTCGGTTTTATTGTATTTATTTCTGTGCCTGTTGTGGTTTCGTCTACATGGGGGAAGAAAGTCGAAAAACCGGTGCCCGAAAAATTCAATCAAACCTCTTTATCACAATCAGACAATAAACGTCCTAACATTATTCTGGTAATATTTGATACCCTGACGTCGCGGGACATGTCTCTGTACGGATATAGTAGGGAGACAACGCCGTTTATCACTGAGTGGGCAAAGAATGCCACAGTATTTACGAGGGCGGAAGCGAGCAACAATCATACTTCACCTGCTACGGCCAGCCTCATGACAGGCAAGAGGGTCTGGTCTCATCAGGTATATCATCAAAAAGGATCGATTCCTGTAAAGAGCGATATAGAAAGTCTGCCGGGAGAATTAAAGAAATATGGCTACTATAACGTGGCTTTTGTTGCCAACGGTTCTGCTTCCACTCCAAAATTGGGAATATTTGACAACTTCGATATTTCTTTGCTGGTTTCCGAGTTTTACCAGCCGGATAATCTGGTCTTTCTTGACCCCTATCAATACGGACGCATTGATATATTGCTCTATAAAATATTCGGTGAAAAAATCAGACTGCATGACTGGATACTGGGCACTAAATTATTAGGGACCCTGGAGCCGCTTATCGCTAAATTCAGTCACAATACGGAAACAGCGGTACCGCCGGAAGTTGCGTTTAACAAGTTTCTGGAGATTTATGACGATATTCCCGAACCTTTTTTTGCGTGGATCCACGTTCTTCCGCCGCATGCCCATTATTTGCCCCCGAAGCCCTACCTGGGTATGTTTGGTTCCACCCGACCGGCTGAACGATACATGGGGGATAAAGAATTTAACATGGAAGAGGAGCGGACCCGTTATGATGAATTTATCAGATATTGTGACAAACAGTATGAAGAATTTATGACTGAGTTAGAGAAGAGAAAGAAGTCGGAAAATACCACTGTTATTTTTTCGTCTGACCATGGAGAAAGTTTTCAACATGGTTTCTTTCAGCACGCTGTCCCCGCTCTATATGAGCAACTGACCAATGTGCCTCTAATAATAAAAGAACCGGGCAAACCGGATGGGAAGGTTATTCACGACACAGTGGAACAAATCGATATTCCGGCTACAATGCTTGACCTGGCCCATATACCGGTGCCTGAGTGGATGGAGGGACGTTCCCTGCTCCCATATATGCGTGGTGAAGCACTCTTACCAAAGACCGCATTCTCTATGTATTATCAGACAAATCCGAGTCGTGGTCATCAAATTACCAAGGGTCTGATTGCTGTCTGGGAAGGCGACTATAAACTGATACACCATTTAGAAAATGAAAAATCACTCCTTTTTAACCTGAAAGAGGACCCGGAGGAATTGGAAAATCTCTTTGGCAAAGAACCGGAAACAGGAAAGCATTTGCTTGATCTGATAAAGACAAACCTTAATAAGGCGAACGAAAAAATCAGGTCAAATAATCCCGCAGGGTAAAAAAGAAATTAAGCTCCTGCAAGAGGTTTATTTCGTCATTCCCGATGTTCTTATCGGGAATCAAGTATTTTTTGAACCAATGACATCCGGATGCGCACTTTCGCGGTCATCACTATAATGACTATTTCCCTGATATATGTTAAGAAGGCTCATTCAATAGAGAGAGGTCGGTCTTGCTTTAATTGACTGAAAATAAATTCAGAAAGCAGGTTATATCCGTCAGCGTTAAAATGAGCGCCTGCGTATGGAACAAGTGATAAGGGCTCAGGGTTTTTGACAAGCACTTCATGAAAATCAATCAGCGGGATGCCAAGTTTGTGAACAATTGCAATAACATCGTCTCGATCATAAAAATTCCCATCATAATTGTTATTCGTATAACGTTCAATTGTGGGTAAATAGACAAAGTAGAGTTTTCCTCCCCAGCCTGACGTCCGTTGATTGGCAGCAGTGAGTATTTCAGAAAATAAAGGCAATTGCGTTTTATAATTAGTTATCCTCCCCGGATTTTGTGTTTTATTGCTTGTAGTTATCAATCCAAGCCTGCCTCTTAAAAACCGGAGTTTAATGACCTTTTGAACGTTTTCCCTAACATCTTGTTCTCTGGTCAGTTTAGGCTTGTTTGCTATCAGGGGCAGTTCTTTCATCCATTTAGAATTGACATATTTTATAAGAGTAGCGTCAATTTCACCCTGTCGATCAAGCAGGTTCTGACTGTAACCTTCCTGCAGATAGCGCATGAGCATTGATGCCTTTCGCTCATCTTCAAGTTCGATCAGGTCATTGCCTTCGTAATAGACCCATAAAACAATTTCCGGATGGATGGGTTCTACATATTCTTTTAGAAGTCCTAATTCGATCAGCGGCCCATTACCGCCATTTCCGAGGTTAAGTGAGCTGAGTCCCTTATTTCTTAAAAGGCTTGCTATATCTTCCCCCGGCATCACACAATTCCCCAGAGTAAAAGAATCTCCTACAAGCGCAGCTTTTACGACGCCGTCTCTGTACAGTCCCATGGGGTTATTAAAACCGTGTTCATCGCTTTTGAAAATCACATATTGACCGGTTTCATTGCAATAGACGACAGTTTTTTCAGATATGCCTCCAAGCGGGAATATGAGGTTGTTATCAGATAACAGTCCGCTGCTTTCAGTAAAATACATGGTACGGACCTGAGGCCATGCATCAACCCCGGCGATTCGCAAATCCTGGAGCACTTCGAGCTTGTTCCTCGGATCTATTTTTGATGATGAAAATTGCATGTTGTGGCGGACAAACAGCACAAATTCCACACAATAGGCTGCAACAACTGTTGAAAATACAACAAGAGCAATATTAATTTTCCAGCTTTCGCGGATTTGCAGTGCTATCAGGGACAACAGGAGACCTGTTGTTAAAAGAGATACGAGTTTGAGATTAACAGGACTTTGAAGTGAATAACTTTTATGCCATAAGTAAAAAAGTGCAGAAACAAATATTGCAGCGGTTCCGACAAGTATGATATCAGCAAAAATAAGCGCTTTGCTCTTCTTCTTTTTCATCAGCTCATTGAGTCAGAATATAAGTATGATAAGTTTTATTATACAGATCGACAGACTGCGTAGTTAGTATACTTCTACCTCATCAAGGTTTAAATAGCCATGCCCTGACGCTCTTATTTGTATAAAGCGTGCTGTCTTTTCTGAATCAAATTCAATGCGAAATGGGTAATGATTATGTGCGGTCGAGGATATTAATGCGACTTTGTTCCATTGTTTTTCATCCTGGGAGATAGACAATTCCAACTGTCCG
This sequence comes from Nitrospiraceae bacterium, assembly GCA_003599505.1. Taxonomy (GTDB): domain Bacteria; phylum Nitrospirota; class Thermodesulfovibrionia; order UBA6902; family UBA6902; genus SURF-23. The sequence goes on from QZKO01000014.1 coordinate 73,623, forward strand.
CTGCTTGAAGACGGTTCTTTCATGCTTTCAAAAAGAATGATAGAATTAATTTTTTCTGTTTGATTGAGGTCAATAATAACAAATGGATTATCAACGAGCTTCATTTCAAAACCTGAACTTCTGTCTCCATCCACAACCTTGCTGCAGTGGGTACGATGAAAAGTGCCGCCATAAAGAGCTCCCGCAAAGACATTCAGATTTGGCATGGGAAAAGCTGAAGCTGTTTTACCGTAAGCTAAATTGGGTTTCTGAGCCGGGGCAGGGGGTGTATAACTCCAGGAGAATTTTGTGCCGAGATTATCACCGGAATATAAGCTGTGATGCCACAGTATCACACTCCCGACGCCTACAATCAGCACAACAATTGCGGCAGTTATCTTTTGCAACCCGTTTAAGTATAAAAGACTGGCAGAAAGTCCAATCAAAATAAATGTTATACAGCTTATGACTATGCCCCAAAAAGCCGCAGAACTCCAGTAGCGGAATTCAACAAGACTCTCACCTCCCGGAATTATAACAGCGTGGGCAGCGCCGTTAGAGCGATACACTGCAGCTTGTTTATTGCTTACCCATGCTTCCCACTGTCCTGTGAAAGGATAGGATAAACCCAATATTGCGGGGGTCTCAGAATATACTTTAAATTGCAGCCGGTTAAAGGAATTGTATACAAGATTTACCCTTCCTTCCCTCATGCTCCGCGCATTTTCATTTAATGATTTTGCCGTTTCAGTTTCGAACCCTTCCACAAATACCTGTTGCGGCAGGCGCTCATGTTTCATTATCCGGTAAGCCTCATTCTGAGTTGATACAGGTATAGCTTCTGTAAATATTTTACCCAGATAAGGCTCGATAAAAGAGTGTTCCAATTGAGTCAAAATGACTGAGGAATACATGCCGTTGCCAGGGGGATAGAGATAGTTTAAATTTGTTTTCTTTTGTGATTTCATCTGCTGAAAAGACGGCTGATCACGGTTTTCTGCAATCCAGATACCATATCGTAATAGTCCGCCGAGATGCAGGCAAACTGTCAGGGACAGAACGATCCCAATTATTCGTGCCTTATGCGGGAACGCGCTGTAGGCGATCAGCGATATAAGAGAAGCTGCGCCAAAAAGCGTTAATATAATAATTACCGATAAAGGGATATTTCGAATGCCTTTTGGAGGGAACATCCCCAGAGCCGGCCTTATGGTGACGGATAAGGCTGCATACAATGAGAGCAGTAATAATGAAATAAATGTGAGAAGAAGCAAGGGAGTCAGTGTCACGGATCTGTTACCTAACTGAAGAGAGAACGGTTTTGCGCTGACAATCCATGCCAATAGCAACATAAAAAGCACCGGGATAAATATTGATATCCTTCCTGCAGTCCGGAGGGATGATACAAAAGGGACATAATCCCAGGCCCATTTATACACCGGGGTCCGGCTCTCCTGCAAAAATAAAAAAGCAAGCAGAACAAGTCCCCAGATAATCCAGACTGAAAAAGGGATCTTCACCTTGAAACAGCGCAGAAGCGGCAATATCGCTGCCGCTATGAACAGATGTGACCCCCCGAATGCACCGTTTACATCTGAAAACAATGGCATAAAGAAATTGCTTAGTGTTCCAAAAAAAGTATCAAGAGTTTCATAATCAAAGGCCTGAGTGACCCTGAGGATGTTCATTTTATAGAAATCGAAATAGAATGGAATAATATAAGCCGATGAAAGCAATATCCCCAAAATCATATAACAGCCGGCTTTGAAATAGAATATAAAGGCATCTTTGTAACTGACCCGCTTATGGTGCAGCATGTTTGACAGGAAAAAAGGTATAACGAGCAAAAACAGTCCTGCTCCGATAAGACAATAAAACATCATAGTCGGATGACCGCTGCAAATAAGCAAGTATGTTGCTCCTATGATGCCGAAAGGTAAAATCCTTTTTGAAGGTTCAAGAAAGTACCAGCCTAAGACAGTGCACAGAAGTAGAAATCCTGTATATGCCTCAAGAGATGCCGCGAATCTGAACATGTCCAGCATACGCAAATTATAAACTGTGATACAGGAGAGAAGAAATGAAAAGAGTGTATTAAGCTGAATCCTTCTCAGGAAAGAAAATAGCGCCAGATGGACGAGTCCCAATGAAAGCAGGCGAAGAAACGTATTCCACTGAAGCGCTTTGCCGTCCCAGTATCCCGGTAGAAAAGAGGCGATGTGTGATATCGGATGGAAAACCTGTCCTAATGTTAAAGCGCTTGACGAATGCCCGAGCGCATAACCAGGCACGTAGAGAGGGAACGAACCGGTTTTAAGCGCGAAAAGGAGCTCCATTTGATTCTGGATTGAATACTCATCATAGTCATTTCCAATCGTTAAACCAGTTACAAATGGCACCATCCAGTAAAATAATAAAAAAGGTAAAATGATAATGATGATGTAGATTGCAGGATTCGGTTTACCTTGATCTGAAGGTGATATCATTTAATAAATTGGAATTTATCTAAGGCAGAATATTCCAAATTCTACCGGAGTTATAAACAGGCTCTCATTAACTCTTTGGGGTTTGACCCGCATAAAGATGCTCTAACAAAAGCCTGTTAAGTTTTATTATATCTTTTTGTCTGTCATTATTCAGTTCTGAATATTTCATGTTACGAAAATTCTTGCTATTATTCACCAACGCTTCTATTTCCCTGGATAACCTTCTGTTGTTTATCTTCTCATTGAATCTCTCATAAAGATCCGGAACTTTCAAAAATTCATTTAGCCATTCGATAGTATTCTCCGTTGCTTCTAACGACAAATGTATGTCTGCTTGAATCGCGCTGCATAATGTCGCTATAGTATAATCTTTCTGAAATTCGAAATGACGGAATAAGTAAAAGTCTGAAGAACCTGCTATCTTGTTATTGATCCATTCCTGCGTGATTTTAGCGCCGTCCGGATAAGTCATAATACCTGGCCCCTGTCTCTTGCCATCCGCCCATTTTACTACCAATATTCTCCCGTCGGGAAAAATTTCAGTCACCGGTCCGTGTATTATTCCGTTTGTCCATTTTCCTTTCAGCGTTCTCCCGTCAATAGCTGTATAAGTGCCTTGGCCGTTAATTTCTCCGGTCCTCCAATCTCCCGCGTACTGTCCGCCGTCCGAATACGTTATTGTTCCTTTGCCGTGCTTGTTACCGTTTATCCACTCTCCGGTATATTTCCTATACAAAGGATCGGATGCATAAATTTTAATTCCCAGACCGTGCATTCTGTCTTTTTTCCATTCTCCTGTATATCGGGAGCCGTCAGGATAGGTTAAGGTTCCTTGTCCGTGTCGTTTTCCGTCTTTCCATTCCCCTTCGTATCTCATGCCGCTGGTAGAAATATAAACACCTTTACCATTTTCGCAATTGCCCTGAATGCACTTATTGGAAAATGGATTTGCAAGATGGAAAATAAGAATACCAATTAACGATAATAGGAAAAAGGAAGACATGACAAGGTAGAACCGTCTATCTGCAATCATGTGGATCTTGTTTATATGTTAACATATTTATCCTCAAACGCCCTCCACCCGGTGTCGAAGCGCAAATAATATGAACGCTTTTTTTATTACCGTTTTGTAAGAATTATTATAGGGAAAAAGCAATGCCTTGCAAAAAAATGTGGAAAAGTGTCCTCGAGTTTAAACAGGATGCTTAGTAGTATTTTGCCTAAACGGTTATCCGGTATTAATCTTTTTTGATGGCCGGAGCCGAATGAACGCCAGGGAAGGATATTTATGTCCGCAGCATCAAGGAACCTGTTCCACCAATTAAGAGTGTATGCATGCAAATATATATTGGAAGATATTGCGTTTTTCCCCATCAAACTCTTTAAAAGTCGAACAGGCATACTCGAAAACCAGTTTTGCGGATTACAATAAATAATAATAATCGGCTTTCCACGTTTGGTAACTTTAATCAGCTTGCGAACTGCCTCCTCCTGTCTATCCTTGTCAATGTGAAATATTGTATGAAGACTCAAAGTGCAGTCAAAATAATTATCTTTCAGCTCGATATCAAAAAAACTTCCATGTAGGAAGACACCGTGAGTACCGATTCTCTTTTTCGCATCATCCAGCGCTTTTGCAGATAAGTCTACGCAATATCTTTTCCCGAAATGCTTTGAGTATTCCAGGTATTCTTCATATTGTATGGGACCGGATGCCATGTCGAGCATATTTTCACCGCTCTCCGGGATATGCCTTAATACCCTTAACCTGCATTTGCTGACATATTCTTTAGCGCATTCCCTCAGATCTTCCCATCTCCTTGCGTCTTCAGTGATGCCGTCCTTTATTTCCCAACCTTCTGTGCCGTAAAATTTTGAAATGCCTTCTTCGGTTTTGTTTTTCAAAGTCAACCTCTTATTTCAGATGAATAATCTATTGTAGAGTGAGATATAGCCTTTATTATATAACAGGAGCTGAATCAGGGCAATAAGGCTGAATAATCCGGACAGGTGATGATTCCCGGGTGAAGAGGTCAATTGATTTTGTATGTTGTCTTGCTTTATTTTATAAAGATGTATTTCAGATTTCGATAAACAATCAAATAATATCGCCGGGTGAACAAAATAGTCCGACAACTCATGAAAACCAAAAAAGAAAATCTGATGTTGTTTGCAATCATACTTGTTGGAATAATCGCAAGGTTAATAAAGTTCGAGGACGTAAACCTTGTGACGGATACAGTAGTCTACTCCCGCCTTGGGAAGAATTTAATAGAAAGCGGCAGGTACCTTTTTGGCGAAAATTATAATATGGGCATTTTTTTCCCCCCGGGATACTCCATATTTATCGGGCTGATAAATCTGCTGGTTAACGACCTTTTCCTGTCAGCTAAACTGGTCTCTTTCATCTTTAGCTGCGGATCGATTGTTTTTGCTTATTTAATAGGGAAAGAATTATATAATAAAGAATCGGGCTTGTTCGCCGCGCTGCTTTTTGCTGTTTATCCTGTTGTAATTATAGTTTCTGTGCAGGGATATGCCGACGCTCCCTTTATATTTTTTCTTCTTCTTTCCCTCTACTTGTTCATCAAATCTCTTAGGAACGAAAGTATTATCTTTCACGCATTGCTTGGTTTTACATTTGCAGTAACCTGTCTGATACGTCCGGAGGCCTTATTTCTCCTGTTATTGCCTGGTCTCCAGGTGTTTGGCGCGTTTGGCACGACTTTGCGTTTTAACGGCAAGTACCTGCTTAGGTTCATCATTCTGTCCCTGGTATTTGCACTAACATTGTCTCCATATTTATTATTAATAAAAAATTATACCGGGAAATTCAGTCTGTCGGGGAAGAGCAACATAAGCATATTGCTTGGAGAACTGAGCAGCGGGGACGAGAACTATCATCAGATTGTCAACGCCCCTGATAATTTATATGACAGGGCCGCCTTTTCATTAGACAAATCAAAGAAACAACTGATAGGCTGGAGCAAGGAAATCAATCCATCGCTTATAGGATACATACTCGGGGCACCGGCAAAATTTGCCAGGAAATATCAAAAAAACCTCATTCAGGAAATACAGATTTTCATAAAACTCGTGACCCCTTTTATTTTGCCTTTATTTTTTTCTTTTTTTTACAGTGACCTTTTCACAAACAGGAAAAGGTTGATATTTCTGTTCCTTCCCCTGGTCTTGTTTCTGATGTACCCGGTGTTCCTTATCATTGAAAAACAGACACTGCTTGTTGTTGTGTTCCTTCTGCTTTTTTCATCCGGCGGGTTTGCAAATGCTCAAAAGGTCATTTCGGACGTGGGGAGTTATTACGGCATTAATGAATCCCGGACTGTCCGGTTACTGGGAAAATATATAATACACTTAATGGTTGTTGTACTGTCAGCCAGCTCTTTGGTATATCTTAAGTATTCGGATTTTGAACATTTTGACCGGGCCCACGCAAAACCGGAAGAACATAAAAGGGCAGGATATTTCCTAAACGAAAAGCTCTCACCCGGCTATGAGGAACTGAATATAATGAGCAAGGACCCGTTTGTGAGTTTTTATAGCGGTTCGCGATATACTATGTTCCCCTATGCGAATGTTAATGAAGTAATTAACTTTGCAAAACTTTATGGTGTTGACTACATCGTTATAGATGAAAGAGCTTTAATTAAATGGGATTTCTACAATGAATTATTACAGATGGATAAACATTCTGATGATGTCGAGCTTTTTTATGAAGATACTTCGGTAAAATTGATAAAGCTTTTCAGGATACGGAAAAAAGAATAACAAAAGCCGGCTTCTACAAAGCGGTTCTTTCTATGATATCAAATGACCTTGTTTTAAGTCCCATATCTCTTAAAGGCTTCAAGTCATAAGTCACCGACGTGAAAACATGCTTGTGCAGGGAATATTCGTTTAAAACTTTATCTGTTTCTTTCTTCATATCCGCCGGATCAATAAGCACAAAATAAATAAAAACGTATTCCTTGTCGCCGGTTTGTATCTTGTAGTCCTCTCTCCCGATTTTAAATGCTCTATAAGACGGCGCCGAACTCAAAATCTGAAAAATGACGTGAGGGTTGTGAAAAAAGCCTAAAACAGCGATCTTATCTTCAGGAATACCCGCAATTTCTTTTGCTCCGGATTGAAACCTGCTTATCCTGTCTGCAAGCAATGCATGGCTTTTAAACAGATTGCCGCTTGGTCTCAGGATGGAAGGTGACGCAGGGACCGCGAAAAAGTTGCCCAGAATAAGCATCGCCGTAAGGACAATTATAAATCTCGGAGCTTTTTCATGAAACAGGAAGATAATCATTACCAATACCGGGAGAACTGAGAGCATATTGTGCCTCGCGTTATTACCGATTAAAAAAAACCAGAAGATCGTTGGAACCGCTGCCCAGGAAATAACAAAGATCAAAAGATCGGCCCTCTTTTTAATCAGATAGTAAATTAGAGCAGTGCCTCCAAGAAAAAAGGTCGCTATCCCTGCTGCATATGCTATCGGTTTTCCCTGAGTAAGGAGATGTTCTATTGCTGACGGTATTACAATGGAATAGTTGTACCATTTTGACATGCCGTCTTTTGACATAGTGGTCCCGCTGGTTGGTCCAATGATCAGGTCCCGAAGCAGTAGAAACAAAATACCCGATATGACGATTATCAGAAAGGGACTTGCCGTTTTCCATCTGTTCCTTTTTTCCCTTACGAAAAGGAGTCCGACATAAATTCCGGCAACAAGAACGGAGTCTGATTTGAAAAGAAAAGCAGTAGTCAGAAACAGACACGATAAAAGCATCAAAAGGCTCACTGTCCCCACTCTATCAGTATCAAGCCCTGAGAGATAACAACAGAGTGACAATAACAGGAAGAAAAACGCTATAAGATGAGGGAACCCCATGATAGTGGACTGAAAAAAAGCTGGTGCAAATATCAGAGCAAAAACTGAACAGAAAGCGATAGTCGGGTTTCTGAAGATTTGCCTGATCAACAGAAAGGCAGGAATAATTATCAATGTTCCAAAAACTGCGTTAGTGTAGTTCATGAGAGCAGGTAAATATGAATAATTGTAATTCAGCAGCTTCATAAACCATTTGAGATATAAAATATAAAGAGGGATAACATCGGTAAAATAAAAATTAGAAAATGCCGCATCTGAACCGTGATTCAGAATATCAATGACACTGACTCCGATTTTTGCCGCATCGATCTCACCGAAACCGTTTAATACGAAAGGGAAGTGAGAGACGATAGAAATTATTATAAGGAGCGGAAGGTAATAGGCCTTATTTTCTCTTGTACCAGAGGGGAATGGCGACATCAAACCTCCATTTTGCTGATTTAGGTTATAATTATAACATTATATTTTATAATAAAAAATGACGGCCCGGCTTCGTTTTCAGAATATCCGTTAAACAGAAAGGGAATAACAGCCTCCCGGCTGTTCTGTTATTGCATGGACCTTAAGGTAAAGAAACGGTTGTTATTGGCAATATTATTTTCAGTATGTTTTATGGTTGTTTTGCTGATGAAAGTTGACTGGAGGCATTTTTCTCTGATCGCGGGCAGACTGGAGAAAAAATATATCCTGAGTTCAATCTTCATGTTTTTCTTTGCTAATTTTATCAGGACCCTTCGTTTCCACAAACTGGATCATACAGGCAATAAGATATTGCATTGGTGGAATATTAATGCCTTATATAATATCGTAACAGCGACTTTGCCGGGAGGCGCGGGGGAAGCGGCTACAGCTTATATTCTGAAGCGAACCTCGATGTTTAATATATTAGGGGCTTTCAGGATACTTCTTCTTTCGCGATTGCAGGATCTTTTTGCGCTTGCTTTTTTGTTTTTCATCAGCGCTTTTTTTATAAGCAGAGGCGCCCTATACAGGGAAACGGCAATTTGGATTTCAGGTATTTTGTCTTTAATGTCATTGATTGCTTTTTTGCCTCCCAGCGAGAAATTTGTTCTTAAGCTGCTGAAAAAACTGCCGGGACAGAACAAATTAGTGCTGAGATTATATGAAAAACTGTCCGAACTTGTAATAATATCGGAAGAACAGCGCAGTAGAAAATCTTACAGTATAACCTTGTTTCAGTCTTTGGTGATGATGACGGCAGGCATTATATCAATTCATCTGCTTTTAAAATCTTTTGGAGTTGATTTTACATATATTCAAAGCGCCTACTGTTATGGAGTCTACATGATCTTTCAGGTTGTGCCGGTTCAGGGAATTGCCGGCATCGGCACAAAAGCCGCATGGTGGGCGCTTGCGCTTAATACCGCCGGGTACCGCGCCGCTGATGCAATAGCTTTGGGTTTTATTTTATATGGGACACTATATGTGTTTATTGCTGTTCTTGGACTGTCAGCTTTGCTGGCGCGGTTTATAAACAGAAAATCCAGTTAAAAACTTTATCTCAACCCGGCAATTGCCTCAGCAGCCCGCCTGCCGCTCAGTATGCTCTGGTCCATCCAGAGATAGGCCCATTCGCCGAACCTGCCGCATGTTTCGATACCATGTTTGTGCAGGAACTCTCTCACTCTATTTGCACATGCTTTCCTATGCCTGTCATAAATAACATAGGCGTATCTGAGATTAGTGCTGTTCCGGTAGATGATATTATCCGACGGTCTCAGTATCCCGGCGTCTTTCAGTTTCCTGATCGACAGATCAAACAGGTCTTCCTTCGGCAGAGGGCGGAAACGCGAATATGCGATCTCAATGCTTACAGCCTCAGTCCCTCCTGGTGAGTTAAACCCGGACAGTTTGGAAGGGAAGTGTATCCGATAAAACGGCTCATCTCCATCAAAGTATATCCAGTGAAACTCTGAAAGATTGGAGCGGTTTACCCCTATGTTGATTATCATGACGGAGTTATGTATCAAACGCGCTGCAGCTTCACGCACTGACAACGGGGCGTCAGGGACCATCTTTATCATTTCAGGCAAAGGGATGGTTGAGACGACATTTTCATAATGTATTGAGTCGCCGTCCTGGAACAATATCTTTTTTGCCCTGACATCGATCCCGACCGCCTTTTTGTTATAGTGAATGTGGCCTGTCTTTTTTGTCAAACCGGCTATCATCGACGACATTCCGCCGTGTAACGGGTAACGGAAATTTGTAATATAGTTCAACCGGCTGTCCGATTTGTGCAGGGCGCCTTCAAGTATCTGCTCGAGGGTAGGCAGGAAAATGCGTTTCCCTATCCAGTCCGTGGTCATCCTTTTCGGGTCTACAGTCCATACCTTTTTTGCGTACGGCAACATGAAATGCCGTGCATAACCTTTTCCGAAATTGTAAAGACACCAGTCATGGTAATTTTCCGCCTTCTTCTTTTTGCTCCGGTATAAGGCCTCAACATAGCCCAGGATACAATATTTGATTATCTCGACAGGCGCTCCATAAAGATTGACATTATACGGATATCTCAGAAAGCGTCCGAAAGAGTACTGGCCTGTGGAGCTTTCAAGCTCATGAAGGTTTTTTTTCAGCAGCTTATTGAGAAACCTTTGCACATACTCATCCTTGCTGAAGAAAAGGTGTGGGCCGTAGTCTATGACAAACCCTTTTTCCTTTACTGTCCTGCAAAGTCCCCCTGCCTCAGATTCGGCCTCGTATATCTCGTAATCTTTATCAAGATGGTATGCGGCGCTCAGCCCTGCCAGGCCTGCTCCGAGGATAGTGACTTTCATTCCTTTTCCCTTGAATACAATTCTTTTCTTAATTGCAGGAGGTATCCCACCATCCTGCCTATTGTTCGGGGCAGGGTCAACGGTATATGTATACTGCTGCCGGTTTCCCTTGGGAAATGCCGCACTGGAAGCTCCGCCATTTTACAATTGTGCCGCATGCCCCAGACAAATATCTCCGGGCCTGCGGCATTTAACTTATGATGGATCTCTATCCGGTCGGCCACGTCCCGTGTTACGGCCCTGAAGCCGCAATTGATATCATTAAAGGGATAGTCGAGGATCAGTTTTGCAAGGATGCTGAGAAATCTCGTCAGGATTATCCTCAGGGCCGGATCGTTTCTCTTTACCTTCCAGCCGAAGAGTATGTCATAACCCGATTCTATTTTATCGACAAAAGCGGGTACGTCGGCAACAGTGTGCTGCCCGTCTCCATCGATGATGAATACGATGTCGCCGCTGCTTTTCTTAAAGCCCGTCAACGTAGACATTGCGTAGCCGAGGTTGGAGGGATGATGTATAACTTCAACGGCAGGGTGGGTACCGGCAAGCTCATCTGTGATAGGCCCGGTGTTGTCGGTGCTGGCATTGTCCACGATCAATATTTCATATTCATACGGCATCTTATCGAGCTGCGAGATGGACCGTTCAACCAGCCCCTTTATGTTGCCTTCCTCGTTAAAGACAAGGAAGGCTATACTTAGTTTTTTCATTGTCTTTATTTACAGGATTATAGGGGAATGATATGGCTTATTCCCTGCGCCGGCAGGCGCTATATTATTAAAAATTTGCAAAGAACTCTTTATACCAGGCGATGGTTTCCTGCAATCCCTGTTCGAGAGTGTAGAGAGGCTGCCAGCCGAGTCTTTCTCTGGCTTTTTTCGCAGACAGATACTGATGTCTGATCTCCTTGTCCGCCCTGTTCAGGATTGCCGGTTCGAGATCCTCTCTGCCTGTAAGAAATAAAATTTTTTTTGTCAGCTCAAGCACCGTGATCTGTATCTCGTTGCTGAAATTAAAGGCCTCGCCGTGTATGCCTTCGTCTTCAATCTTCTCCGCCAGCAGCATGTACGCGGCAACCGCGTCTTTTACATAGATGTAGTCCCGTATATAGCTGCCGTCGCTGCGTATGACAGGATGCTCATTGTGGATCACAGACCTGATGGTCCCGGGGATTATACGGTTGAAATTATTGTCTCCGCCGCCGTAGAAGTTTCCGCACCGCGTGATACAGACAGGGGATTTATACGTATTGAAATATGTGTACGCAATGAGGTCGGCGCAGCTTTTGGATGCGTCATAGGGATGATTGCCCTGCAGAGGGGTGCTTTCACTGTATGGAAGCTCTTTTTGGACCCCGTAAGCCTTATCGCTGGATGCAACGATTATCCTCTTGACAAGGGGGTTTCTCCTGCACGCCTCAAGCAGGTTCCATGTGCCGCGTATATTGGCCTCAAATGTGGAGAGCGGGTTCCTGTTTGCGGTCTCTACAATTGTCTGCGCTGCCAGATGGAATACTACCTCAATCTCGTATTCGTTCAGTATCCGCTCCAGTAAGGCATAATCTTCGATCTCGCCCCTTATCACATTCACCTTTTTGTTTGCATCCGAGAAGATAAACCTGGACCTGGATACCCAATCGCGCACTAAAGATGTAACGGTTGCCTTTCTTCTGATGAGCTCGTCGGTAAGATAAGAACCCAGGAAGCCGGTGCTGCCCGTGATAAATACATTTCGGTTTTCCCAGAAATTATCCAATTAGTCCTTCCATATTTTCCAGGGGGCATTGTTCTGTTTCCAGAGATTATTCAGGAAATTCATGTCCCGCACCGTATCCATGCACTGCCAGAAGCCGTTGTGAAAGTAGACCATCAATTCGCCGTCTTTTGCAAGCCGTTCAAGGGGCTCTTTTTCAAGACGGCAATTCTCGTCCCCGTTTACATAATTAAAGATGCGGCGGTCAAATACGAAAAACCCTCCGCTTATATGTCCTTCATTAAGATTGGGTTTCTCGGTAAATTCAAATACCTGCCTTCCCCCGACAGTCAGCTCCCCGAAACGGGAAGGCGGATGCACGCCTGTGACAGTGCCTATTTTTTTATGCGATAAATGAAATGAGATGAGTTCTTTGATATTAATGTCGGCCACTCCGTCTCCGTATGTCAGCATGAAAATATCGCTGTCAATGAAGTGTTCAACCCTCTTTAGACGGCAGCCGGTCAATGCTTCAAGGCCGGTATCCGCAAGGGTGACTGTCCAGTGGTCTTCGGAGTTGTCTCCGTGCAGCATGATCTGGTCCCTTTTGCCGAGCGTAATCGTAAAATCGGAATTCATCGCCTTATAATTCAGGAAGAGTTCTTTTATCATCTCACCCTTATAACCCAGACAGATGACAAAGTCCGTGTAGCCGTACCCTGCGTAAATCTTCATGATATGCCAGAGGATCGGCTTTTCGCCGATCTTTATCATCGGTTTCGGCCTGTACTCGGTCTCCTCCGCGATCCTTGTGCCCTTTCCGCCGGCTAAAATAACTACTTTTGCTTTATTCATTATTTCCCCTTGGTAAGATGTAACGTATTGTATTATTATAACAAATATAACGGGCTGATTAATACTCCGGCTTTAACCTTAGCAGTTGACGTGTTTCTCCCTCAGTGCTTTAATATCTCCCGTATTGTCTTTTCCAGGCCTTCTCTTAAAGATACCGAACAGTCCCAGCCCAATTTTTTTAAGGCAGAGTCGTCGGCCTTGCTTTCCATGATTTCCCCTTCTGCGTAAGGGACGGCGCCGAAATCCAGGACAGTGCCGATCTCCTTACCGGAAATTTCAGACACGGCCTTTTTGACCTGAACGGCGAAATCCCTTATGGAGATCGGTCCTCCTGTGCCGACCTCAAAGCAGGAATAGGCGGGCAATTCTCTTCTTTTGTTCAATGCCGTGACAAAGGCGTCTACCGCATCGGAGACGTAAATGAAATCCCTTTTCTGCTCCCCCTTCGTCAATTTAAGAGCCGGGACATTTTTTATTAACTCCCTGATGATCCATATGACAAATTTACTGTCGCTGTCCCCTGGACCGTATAAATGCTCGATCCTCAAATTTACAATCTGTATTTTACCCGACAATAATTTCAGCCACTCAACCAATTGTCTTTTTGACAGGCTGTAACCGCTTAGATATTTATAATTTAAGTCAGCAGTATTGAAGAAACTGTCGGTATTGATAAAAGTCCCGACGTTATAAGAAGCGGACAGACCGAGCAGCCTTACAGGCAGCAGCAAATTGGATTCAATGATTGCCGCGTTATCTTCGCCTTTTTTCCCATATGTTGTTGCGGTATGTATGATCGCATCAAGTTTATTTTCTCTGAAAATATTCTCCAGAGAGGCCTTGTCCATATCATAGGTGGTGATATCAGGCAGTAAATGCTTGATCCTCCACGTGTCGGAGAAAGAGCGCTTCAGGGCTATAACACGGCAGTCCTCTTTGACAAGCCTCTCCACCAAATGACTTCCTAAAAAACCCGTAGCCCCTGTTAAAAGCACTGTTTCCATAAGTTCAGAATGAACGTTTATCCGTGAAGCGTTACGAATTCCCCTATTTTTTTCGCCATATATTCAATCTGTTCCTGTTGCAGCCCCGGCCAGATCCCTATCCAGAAAGTATTAGCCATAATCATGTCCGTATTAGGCATCATTTTATAATCGTCTTCCGTCAGGCTGTTTGATAATAAAATCTTTGAATTTCCTATGCGTATTTTAATTTCATTATTTAAAAAAAACGGCTGCCTTAACACATTGCCTGCAAACAACTGTCTTGTGCCTATATTATGCTCTTCCAGAAATCTTACTATTTTGTTTTTATCAAATTTTTTATTTTCCTTCACGGTGATGGGAAATCCGAACCAGGCCGCGTCGCTTTTTGCAATTGTCCGGGGCAGGATGAAATATTTTTCAAACCGCTTTAATCCGTCATGGAGCAATCTGAAATTCTCTTTGCGTCTTTCTATAAATTTCGGGAGCTTTATTAATTGCTCAAGCCCGATTGCCGCCTGCCAATCCGTAATCTTCAGGTTATATCCCAGATGAGAATACACATACTTATGATCGTATCCCTCGGGGAGTTTTCCGTGTTTTTGAGAAAACCGCTGATTGCATGTATTGTCTTTGCCGGTCCGACACCAGCAATCCCTCCCCCAGTCTCTTATGGATAACATTATTTTATTCAGTAGAGGATCGTCAGTGGCAACCGCCCCTCCTTCCCCCATGGTTATATGATGTGCAGGATAGAAACTGAATGTCGCTATATCGCCGAATGTGCCCGTATATTTTTTAATTGATTCATTACTGCCGGCGGTCGAAGCATATTTACTGCCCAGGGCATCGCAGTTGTCTTCTATAAGAAACAGTTTGTACTTATCGCATACTTCTAAAACCTTATCAATGTCAAAAGGATTTCCAAGCGTATGGGCTATGCATATTGCTTTTGTTTTCCCGGATACCGCATTTTCTATCTTTGCCGGCTCTATGTTATAAGTTCCGGGCTCGATGTCCGCAAAAACAGGGACCAGTCCGTTCTGCACAATCGGCGCAACAGTCGTGGGGAACGCCGCTGCCACGGTAATTACTTCATCGCCTTCCATCAATCTTCTGTCTCCAAGTCTATGTGATGTCAAGGCGGATACCGCAAGCAGGTTGGCGGAAGACCCGGAGTTGACGGCCAGGGCATGTTTTACCCCTAAAAATACGGCAAACCTGTTCTCAAATTCGTCATGGAACCTTCCTGCCGTCAGCCACATATCAAGCGAGGCGTCTATCATATTAAACAGCTCATTTTCATCAAGCACTTTCCCGGACGGGGGAATATATCCGGCCGTCATTCTCTTGTTCGAGGTGCTTTTGTAATAGAAATATCCGGCATAATGAGCAAAGATTCTCAGTATCCTGTCCAGTTTGTCCTTTTTCAATCTTGCGACTTTCGTGCATAATTCAGGTTTAACCGTCATGAGTTCATCAATCAGGACAATACAGTTTTCATGCAGGGTGCCTTTTTCCATATCCGCGCCTGAAATTCTTTCGGTAAATCGCCTGGAGGCAAATCGTTTGTTCTCTGTGATCAGAGGGGCTGTAGTCAGGGAACCGCTCTCGTCATTTATTCCGATGACCAGAAAGGAAGTTGTCTTGTTTTCTGCTTTTTCCTGCGGAGATGGAAGTGAAACTATATCACCGATGTTTAACAGGATAAACTCCTATTGCTTCATTTGGAATATTGTTCTTTGGGGCTGCAAAGCTGAAAAACCCCCGTAGCAATTCTCTGCCATTTGGTTTCAGGAATGCTTACCAAGGTTGCACATTAAATAATAAAACAAACCCGGTTAAGTTTCAAGTAATTGTATAAGTCACGGACTTTGCCCGCGCTGCTGTCATTATGCGAGTTAAAAAAACGGTAAAGTTGTAATTACCCTGATTTTCCTGCTAAAATTAAATAATTTGATATTAATATTAATTCCCCAATCATTAGGGACGTTCAAAAAACAGAGAGTCAATTTAATATGAAGGCCTGCTTTATATTTACGCCGAATCAAATGGTGAATAAGTGCTTCTATACCGCAAGCATCTGGAAGAACTACAGTAAAAATGCGGTATTGCTTCCGTCGTTAGGATTGGCGTATCTTGCCGCTCTGCTGCGTGATAAAGGTCATGCGGTAAGTCTGATTGATGCAAACATTCTGAATCTGAGCAAAGAACAGATAATTGATAAGCTCAATGAAATCAGGCCCGATTATGTTTTGTATAACGCTATTACCGACAATCTGCAAGATACTATTTCCTGGATCAGGGAAATCAGGAAAGGATATGACAAACCGGTAATTATAGGCGGGCCGCATATGGAGATTTATCCCGGGGAAACCTTGTCTCACGAATGCATAGATTATGGCGTTGTCGGCGACGGATGGGAAACTTTACCGGAATTACTGAATGCCCTGGAGAATAAAAAAGACCTGACAGATGTGAAAGGTCTTGTTTTCAGGAAAGACGGAAATATAATCTTAACGGAAGAAAGACCAAAAACGGTAAGCCTTGAAGATGTTCCGTTTCCTGCGCGCGACCTGCTGCCGAATGAAAAGTACGATATGATAGCATCAAAAAATAAACCTCTCACAATTATGATAACGGCCCTTGGCTGCCCCTTCAGATGCACTTATTGCTGCACCGACACGAATTTGAGGGCAAGGTCGGCCGATCACATAGTGGCAGAGGTGGAAGAATGCATTAACAAATATGGGATAAGGGAGATAGAATTTTATGACGAGACCTTTACGGTGAATAAGAAAACCATGAAAAGGTTTCTCGATCTGATTGAAAAAAAGGGTCTTAAGTTTAACTTCTCCATAAGAACAAGGGTAGATTGTGTCGATGAAGAGCTTATTCACAGGATGGCAAAGAACGGATGCATAAGGATCAATTTCGGCATAGAATCCGGAGATGAAAGGGTCTTAAAGGCGACTAACAGGAATATGAGTATTGATACTATCAGGAAATCAGTGAAGATGGCTAATGAAGCCGGCATTTTGACTTTTGGATTCTTCATGATTGGCCTGCCGCAGGACACGAAGGAGAGCATAGAGAAGACATTAAACCTTATGCTTGAGCTTGACCTGGATTTTATGCAGCTCAATAAATTCACTTTATTGCCTAAAACTCAAATGTATGAAGATTACAAGAAAGAAACGGGCAAGGATTTCTGGAGGGATTATACTCTTGGGAAAGTCACTCTGGATGACTTTGAACGCGATTACATCAAGATTACTGAAAAAGAGCTGGATGACTATTTAGAAAAAGGTTACAGGCAATTTTATTACAGGCCGAAGTATATCTGGAAGAAATTGCTTCAGGTAAGCTCTTTTACCGAATTTAAAAGGTTAGCTTCCGGTGCATTGTCTTTGATGGGAAGCAGGGGCTGATTGGGCCTGAATTTTTGCCGGTCATAAAGTCGCAGATTACTCTCGATTATTCTTCAATTTTCTCAAATATAAAAAAACATGAACATCAGGCGTTATTTCAATAAAAATAAACATGGGATATGGCTATATACGGTCTTGATTGTCGCGTCCGCAGCGGCGGCGCTGTTTGCGGTGAATAATATAAAAATATCCCCTGATTCGATGAGGTTCGGAGTTGTTTCACAGCAAATACTTTCCGGTAACGGTATAAGGGTGCCGGTGATAAGATTGGAAGATAATTATGTCCCTGTTAATGGTGCGATCCCCTTTCTCGACCAGATGCCGTTATTGCCGGTCCTTTTTGCCCTGTTGGGCGGCGTCACACCTCAGAATTATGTGCCTGCGCAATTGATAAATGTTGTCTGTCATGTTGCGGTGGCGATATTTACATTTTTATTAATGGGAAAATTCTGTAATAGAGGTATTGCGTTACTGACCGGAATACTCGTCTCTTTTTCTTATCCTTTACTGAGGCTCACTCAGTTCATAGCCAGTGAACCTTTGTTTATTGCGTTAACAACGGCTGCGATATATTTCCTGATATTATCACGAGATACTGATCGTAGCCATTTCAGGCGAAATCTCTTTATTGCCGGTATCTGTGCCAGCGCCGCAATTTTTACAAGGAACGCGGGAATAGCGCTGATACCTGTGTTCTTATGGGAAGCGCTTATGGCGGCAAAAAATAAAAGACCGGAAGTTAATTACGTATCCACTATCTTTGCATTAGCCCTGCCTGTAATTGCCACTGCTACGATGTTTGTTCGGAATTATATAATTTCGGGTACGTTTCGCGGCTTCAGTCAGGCTTCACCTGAAAGGTCGTTTCTGCAGGCCCTCTCAGGCACCGTTGAGACGATATACCTGCAATTTCAATTAAGTAAAAGTTCTTTTTTTCTGTTCAGCATGATTATGATGTTATGCATGCTTTACGTTCTTATAAACACCCGTTTGCGAAAAGAGGCATTGAAATATCTCAATGCAGGGTTTGATTCAATTATAGTTTTCCAGATCAGTTATACGACACTCATTGTCCTTACAATGGCAAAACAGGCGTGGCGTTTTGAATTGCGTTATATGTCTCCAATAGTTCCTTTCCTGTTTGTTGCGGCTATTTTTCTTCTTGTTTTTGTATGGGAAAGAATAACCATCGGGAGATTTTCTAACTTGTCATTTATCGGATTGATATCTTCTCTGGTTATTATAGCAGGCGGCAGTTTGTATAAAACCTACTTGAACTTGCCGGAGTTCTCATACAGGCCGGAAAAAACATATTCCATTCTTGAGTATTGCACCTACAAGTGGATAAAAGAGAAATATGCGGCTAATACAGTTATTGCGACCAATAAACCTTTTCATCTTAGTTTTTTCGGGGGATATTCGACGATAGCATTACCGCACAAAAGGTTCGATCCGACCATTCATGTTCCTGATGACATGGAATCGGTTCTGCCGGACCGAATGTCAAAATCTGGCTCACAGGTTATCGCTTTATTTGAAGAAGCAGAAGAAAAGTATGATGGGGATTATATCGCGGGACTTTTTAATGAAAGAAGAGATAATGATAGGTTTATTGTGACACATACATGTTCGGATGGAGTAGTCTACATTTCAAGAAAATAAACAAGTGCATTCAAATGATATCGACATGAAGAAACGAATCATGATTACTGCCGCCGGAGGTCCTGCAGGTTTCTGCCTGGCAAAGTACCTGAAGGGTAAATCTTACCTGATCGGCCTTGACGGAAGCGCGGATAGTCCTGCGAAGTTTTTCTGTGATGAGGTTCATATAGTCCCATTTGCTGCAGCGCCAAACTACAGAGAAGAGATGCTCAAGGTCATCAGAAGGACAAACCCTGATATAATTATCCCCACATTTGATGAGGACCTTCTCTTTTTCGATAGTGTAAGGGATCAGATAGACTGTTTTATCCTTCTATCACAGAGCGAGACACTATACACCTGTAATGACAAGCGAAAAACAGCAGGAACGTTCCCGGACATTGCAGCAGGGACTTTCACGTTAGAGGAAGCACGCAAGCAACACCCATACCCTCTTTTCATCAGACCGGCAACAGGACGTGGCAGCAAGATGGGTTTTAAAATTGAGAATGACGATGATTTTGAATATGCTCTCAGGAAGGTGCAAGATCCGTTTATCCAGGAATGGCTTCCCGGGCCGGAAGTTACGGTTGACACGTTTGCTGATTTCGAAGGCAAATTGCTCGGTATCGCGCCACGGATCAGGACACAAACGAGAGGCGGCATCTCCACGAAAGGGCATTTTATAAAGGATGTTCAAATTGAGAAATACTGCGGGATCGTCCATGAGCGCTTAAAGATCGTCGGTCCTGCCAATATTCAGTTTATGAATGACAGGAACGGAAACTGGGGACTCATTGAGATCAATCCAAGATATGCCGGCGGGATAGGCCTTTCTTACCAGGCCGGTTTTGACAGCATTACTCCTCTCCTGACCATAGATATGGAGCAGATGACGCTCATTTCCGAGAAGATGATACCGAAATATGGTGTTACTGTCGTGCGCTATTGGGAAGAAAGAGCAGTCGATGATTAAGCTCACATGGAACTACCATAGTCACACGAACTATACCGACGGCTTCCACACAATTGAGGAAATTGCAAGGTATTGCGACGATAATGGAATTGAGGAACTTGCTATCACCGAGCACGTTAGAAAAGAGCTTACTTATGATTTCAAGCAACTGCTGTTAGACATCAACCAGACATCCGCTCGATTTAAGGTTCATATCCTCACGGGAGTAGAGGCCAAAATCCTTCCGGACGGCGCCCTTGACTGTCCTGAGGAAATCAGGAAAAAAGTGGATATTGTTATCGGGAGTGTGCATGGCCTTGGCGGCATGACCGAGCAGGAAGCTTACGAGAAACTTGCCGGGTCGGATTGTATGATCATAGGCCATCCTCAGTTTTATAATGAAAAGATCATTGCTTCTCTGGTTACAACCGGAAAGATAGTAGAACTATCAAATCGTTATGAACAGTCGGAGGAGATGATTAAAGAATTTAAAAATGCCGGACTGCTTTTCAGCATCGGACTGGATAGCCACAGGCTTGAGGACTTTGATGATTTCGGACAACTTGAGGAGTTGATTGAAAAGCTGGAGCTGCATGATAGATTATGGCGGTTTACTCCTCACAGGTGAGCCTGCCGGGTAAATTGTCAGACTTCGTTATGATTATTTCATTATAACAGCGGTGGCTGGGCGCTGTTATTATTCTGATTTTATGTGCTATACTTTTACGCATAACTAATTAAATATCTTTGACTTTTTGTTATTTCAAGAAGCACATGGGAGCTGGAAAATGACTTTGAGCAAAAAGACATTATTGGTTCTTTCTCCTCATCCTGATGATGAGATTCTTGGCTGCGGTGGATTGATTGCCAAGGTGAAAAACATGAACGGCAAGGTCTTTGTCATTATGTTCGCTGTGGGTAATGTCAAACAGATCGGGGGAGAAAGCAGGACAGATGCGAGAACTAAAGAAGTTGAAAAGGTCATGGAATACATGGGAGTCGACGGATATGAGATCATATTTATGAATGACGACATTCATCTGAAGCTTGACGTTATGCCCAGGAAAGACTTGATAGACATAATAGAGAGCAAATCAAGATTCTCTCTTAATAAAGTAAACCCGGATATAATAGCTGTTCCATCGCTGGCTTGCCAGAACCAGGACCATGAAGCGGTATTTCATGCCGCGTTTACCGCGTGTCGTCCCAGAGTCAAGAAAGGTTTAAATAATGCGCCGGCAGTGCTGGTATATGAGCAGGTGGATAACCTTTGGACGTCGAGAAGCTTTAAGCCGAACTTTTATGTTGATATATCAGATTATCTGGAGACAAAGATCAAGGCGCTTTCATTATATGAATCACAGATGAGAGAAGAGCCTAATCTGCGCAGTATAGAAAATGTCAAAAGGTTTTCACAATTAAGGGGCAGTGAGATTTGCGTTGAAGCCGCTGAAGCCTTTGAATGTCATAGATTCACCTGCTGAAAATAGATAAAATTATTTTAGCGGTAAAGCATGTCCAATAAAACAGGGTCTGGTCCTTTATCTTCGCGTAAAAACTATTTAACTGCAATTTTCATTTCATATGTCATCTTTGCATTCATTTTTGGCTATGCCTACAGATTCGCAATGAATCCTGACGGCATAGCCGAGCTTCGTTTGGCGGGTTATATTGCAGAAGGGAATTTTCTGCAATCAATAGCGTCCGGCTGGTCTCCGCTCATAACATGGGTAGAGGCCCCTTTCCTGTTTATCGGGCTTGATGGGCTTACTGCTGCAAGAACAGCGATAGCGTTATGCGGAGCAGGCCTGCTTCTTGTCGCCTGGCTTCTGACTTCGAGGTTTGATCTATCGCCGAATTTGAGATTTATAACTTTATTGATTGCAGCATTGTTAATTTCCTTCTGGACTATTCAATTTATAGCCTCGGATGTATTGTTCGCTGCTTTAATATTGTTATATATATATTTAGTTACAGAACCGGATATCTTAAGCAGTAAACGGATCTCAATTTATTGCGGAATTGCCGGTGGGTTTTCATACCTGGCTCACCACTATGCTTTCCCGTTTTTTATGGTCCATTTTCCTTCCATGTTGTTTTTGAAAGCATACATCGATAGAGATAAAGAAGTCTTCCAATTGAAAAAGGTTTTAATATCCTGGGGGCTTGGGATTATAGGTTTTTTATTAATAGCATCCATATGGGTTGGCATTGTGTCGGTAAAATATGGACATTTGACAATCAGCTCCAAAGGGCCGATAGCGCATGCGTCAATGGGGCCCGCAGATATTGACAGAAAGCCCCCACACTTCTACGGCGGTTTGAACAAGCCGAATAACGAGTATGCCATTCATGTATTTGAAGATCCCTCAGGATTAAAATTTAAAACATGGTCGCCTTTTGAAAGTAAAGAATATTTTATCTACCAACTCAAGTTAATCAAGGATAATGCTGCTTACATACTTGAGCATTTTGTTACCAATAGTCCTTTCTTTACCCGTGTGTTTATGATCGGGACTTTGGCGCTTATCCTGATTGCTTTTCTTATGAATCCTTTGAATAACAGGAAAAAATATCTGTATTCCTGGACTATAATGACATTCATTATTTTCTGCTCCGGATTTATATTGATAATAGCAAGGTCCCCGAGGCGATTTTACTCTGTCATGATAGTATTCCTCCTGTTGTCTTTTCATTTCTACGAAGATCTGCGCCATGCCATACGAAATATTATTACCGGCCGGCCGGAAAAATTATTGGCTGTAATTGCTATGGTTATTTTTGTTTCAGCTTTCGCGCTGAAACCCGGCATCAGTCTGTTGAAATCCACGAAGTATATTGTTGAGTATGAACAGGTCAATCCCTATCAGGAAATTGCCGAACAGATCAACACCGTTCAGTTTCCTTCGCCGTATGCGATAGTCAGATCATCACAAAAGCCTCCTACTGATCTATATATTGCATATTACCTTAAAAAGCAGTTGTTAGGACGATCGTTATCCAGTGATGTGGACGGCATTACAGAGGAGCTCAGGAAAGCCGGCGCGAAGTCTCTCGTCGTATTCGATAATCCTGAAATAACAGAGAAGTTAAACAGTGATAAGAGATATTTTCATATAG